>NZ_JAQMYQ010000099.1:0-2287 GCF_028369275.1 Mitsuaria sp. RG | reverse complement strand
TGTGCGGGTGCTGTTCGCTCAGCCGACCCTGGCCGCGTTGGCGGCTGCTGTGGGCTCCGGGCGTGAAGTGGCAGTGCCCGAGAACCGTGTACCGCAGGGTGCGACGCAGATCACGCCGAATATGCTCAGCCTGATCGACCTGGACCAGGCCAGCATCGACCGTATCGTCGCCAGCGTGCCGGGTGGCGCGGCCAACGTGCAGGAAATCTACCCGCTGGCGCCGCTTCAGGAAGGCATCCTCTACCACCACCTCAGTGCCGAGCAGGGCGATCCTTACCTGCTGCAGACCCGTCTGGCCTTCGACAGCCTGGATCGGTTGCAGGCCTGTGCCGAGGCCTTGCAAGAGGTCATCGATCGTCACGATATCCTGCGTACCTCGGTGGTCTGGGAGGGGCTGGGCGAGCCGGTGCAGGTGGTCTGGCGCCAGGCTCGCCTGGCGGTCAGCGAAGTCACCGGCCTGGGCGAAGAGGCGGTGATCGAGCGGCTGCACGCGCACTTCGATGCCCGCCTGCAACGCCTGGACCTGACCCAGGCGCCGCTGCTGCGTCTGACCTACGCCCTGGACCCGGCCCTGCAACGGGTGGTGGCCGTTTTACACTTCCACCACCTGGCCCTGGATCACACGGCGATGGAGGTGATCGTCCACGAACTGCAGGCGATCCTCTCCGGTCGCCGGCACCTGTTGAGTGCGCCCGTGCCGTACCGCACCTACGTGGCCCAGGTACGCCTGGGCGCCGCCGAGGCGGGGCACGAGGCGTTCTTCCGCGACATGCTCGGCGATGTCGACGAGCCGACCCTGCCCATGGGGCTGGCCGATGTGCAGGGCGACGGGCGTGATATCGAGGAGTCGCGCCTGCCGCTGGATCCGGCCTTGTCGCGCCGGGTGCGCGAGCAGGCAAGGGCGCTCGGGGTCAGCGCCGCGAGCCTGATGCACCTGGCCTGGGCCCGCGTGGTGGGCGTGCTGGCGGGGCGCGGTGACGTGGTGTTCGGCACCGTGCTGATGGGCCGCCTGCAAGGCGGTGACGGCGCCGACCGGGCGCTGGGGGTGTTCATCAACACCTTGCCGCTGCGCATCGACACCGCCAAGGGCGCCCGCGATGCGGTGCAGGCCACCCACCAGCGGCTGTCGGCGCTGCTCGGGCATGAGCATGCGTCGTTGGCACTGGCCCAGCGTTGCAGCGGCGTGCCGGCCTCGGCGCCGCTGTTCAGTGCCTTGCTCAACTACCGCCATAGCCCGACGGATACGGCCGGTGTGGATGTCGCAAGTTTCCAGGGCATGCATCAGCTCGGCGGTGAAGAGCGCAGCAACTACCCGCTGACCCTGAGCGTGGACGACCACGGGGAAGGTTTCAGCCTGAGCGTACTGGCCCAGCTGGGGATCGGTGCCGAGCGGGTCGCAGGTTGGATGACCGCTGCCGTGAGCCAGTTGATCCAGGCGTTGGAGCAAGGTGGCGCGGCGCAGGTCGACATGCTGCCCATCCTCGAGGGCATGCAGCGACGCCATGTGCTCGAAGGTTTCAATACCACGGCCGTGGATTATCCCCAAGGTCAGACCGTGCACGCGCTGGTCGAGGCCCAGTCGCCCGAAGCATTGGCCGTTGTACAGGGCGGGCTGAGTCTGAGCTATGGAGAACTTAATGAGCGTGCCAACCGCCTGGCTCATCATCTGATCGAGCGGGGCGTGGTCCTGGGCGACCGCGTGGCGCTGTGCCTGGAGCGTGGCCCGCAGCGGCTGCTGGCGATGCTGGCCGTGCTCAAGGCCGGCGCGGCCTATGTGCCGGTCGATCCGGGCTATCCGGCGGAGCGGATTGCCTATCTGCTCAGCGACAGCGCGCCGGCGATGGTGCTGGTCGAATCGGCCACCGAAGCGTTGGTCGGCGATGCAGCCAAAGTCATGCTGGATGGCGATGACTGGCTCGACCACGCGGCCAGCAATCCTGTGGTTGCAGGGCTGGACGAGAATCAGCTGGCTTATGTCATCTACACCTCCGGTTCCACCGGCCAGCCCAAGGGTGTAATGGTCGAGCACCGCACCCTGGCCAACCTGATCCACTGGCATTGCCAGGCCTTCGAGTTGGGCGAGGGCAGCCACACCTCCAGCGTCGCCGGCTTCGGCTTCGATGCCATGGCCTGGGAAGCCTGGCCGGCACTGAGCACCGGGGCGGTGCTGCACCTGCCGCCGGCGTCCATCGGCGGCGAGCATGTCGATGAACTGCTCGACTGGTGGCTGGAACAGCCGCTACAGGTCAGCTTCCTGCCGACACCGGTCGCCGAGCAGGCACTGCGT
>NZ_JAQMYQ010000098.1:0-2287 GCF_028369275.1 Mitsuaria sp. RG | reverse complement strand
GCGCAGCGCCTGCTCGGCGACCGGCGTCGGCAGGAAGCTCACTTGCAGCGGCTGCTCCAGCCACCAGTCGAGCAGTTCATCGACATGCTCGCCGCCGATGGACGCCGGCGGCAGGTGCAGCACTGCTCCGGTGCTCAGTGCCGGCCAGGCTTCCCAGGCCATGGCGTCGAAGCCGAAGCCCGCGACGCTGGAGGTGTGGCTGCCCTCACCCAACTCGAAGGCCTGGCAATGCCAGTGGATCAGGTTGGCCAGGGTGCGGTGCTCGACCATCACCCCCTTGGGCTGGCCGGTGGAACCGGAGGTGTAGATCACATAGGCCAGCTGATTCTGGTCCAGCCCTGCAACCACAGGGTTGCTGGCCGCGTGGCCGAGCCAGTCATCGCCATCCAGCATGACTTTGGCTGCATCGCCGACCAACGCTTCGGTGGCCGATTCGACCAGCACCAACGCCGGAGCACTGTCGCTGAGCAGGTAGGCAATCCGCTGCGCCGGATAACCCGGATCGATCGGCACATACGCCGCCCCGGCCTTGAGCACGGCCAGCATCGCCACCAACCGTTGCGGGCCACGTTCCAGACATAGCGCCACGCGGTCGCCCAGGACCACGCCACGCTCGATCAGATGATGAGCCAGGCGGTTGGCACGCTCGTTGAGTTCGCCGTAGCTCAGACTCAGCTCACCCTGTACAACGGCCAATGCTTCGGGCGATTGAGCCTCGACCAGCGCGTGCACGGTCTGCCCTTGCGGATAGGCCTCGGCTGTGGCGTTGAAGTCCTCCAGCACCTGACGCGATGCGTCGTCATCCAACATCGGCAGGTCATCCAGCATTTGCCCCGGGCTCTGTTCCAGAGCCTGCAACAGCTGGCCGAGGGTGTTTACCATCCAGCCGCCGATCTGCGCCGCCGGCAGCCCTTCGGCGGCCAGCACGCTCAGGCTGAAGCCCTCGCCCAGGTCGTCGACGCTCAGGGTCAGCGGGTAGTTGCTGCGCTCCTCCCCCCCCAGCAGGCGCACGCCCTGCCAGATGCCTTCGCCATCGCGGGCGACGCCCTCGGCGCTGTGGCGGTAGTTGAGCAAAGCGCTGAACAATGGCGCAGAAGCGGCCACGCCGCTGCAACGCTGGGCCAGCGCCAGGGGCGCGTGCTCGTGACCGAGCAGGGCCGACAGCCGCTGGTGGGTGAGGCGCAGCGCCTGGTCCACCGGCAGCGCGATATCCACCCGCAATGGCAGGGTGTTGATAAACATGCCCAGCGCCCGGTCGGCGCCCTCGCCCGCTTGCAGGCGGCCCATCAGCACGGTGCCGAACACCACGTCGCGACGCCCCGCCAGCACGCCCACCACACGGGCCCAGGCCAGGTGCACCAGGCTGGCGGCGCTGACGCCGCGCTGCCGCGCCTGCTCGCGCAGACCATGGGCCAGGGTGGCCGGCAACATCAGGGCAGCATGTTCGACGCGCCCGCCATCGCCCTGCACATCGGCCAGGCCATACGGCAGGGTCGGCTCGTCGATATCACCCAGTTGCGCGCGGAAGAACGCCTCGTGGCCAGCCTGATCGTCGCCCAGGCAGACCTGGGCAACATAATTGCGATACGGCACCGCCGCAGGCAGCGTGACACCACGCCCGTCCAGCAGCGCCTGCATCTCCTCGCCGACCACGGCCATGGCGGCGTGGTCGAGGGTCAGGTGGTGGAACTGCAACAGGGCTACCCACTCGCCCTGGCGCGGATCCTCGGCATAGACCAGGCGCAGCAAGGGCGCCCGGGTCAGGTCCAGGCGTTGCTGGCGGGCATCGAAACGGGCCTGCAGTTGCTCGATTACTGCCTTTTCGCCCAGCCCGGTGACTTCGCTGACCGCCAGGCGGGCCTCGCGCCAGACCACCTGCACTGGCTCGCCCAACCCCTCCCAGACCACCGAGGTGCGCAGGATGTCGTGGCGGTCGATGACCTGTTGCAAGGCCGCAGCCCAGGCCCGCAAACGCTCGATGCTGTCGAAGGCCAGGCGTGACTGCAAAAGGTACGGGTCGCCCTGCTCGGCACTGAGGTGGTGATAGAGAATGCCTTCCTGCAAGGGCGCCAGCGGGTAGATTTCCTGCACGTTGCCCGCGCCACCCGGCACGCTGGCGACGATACGGTCGATGCTGGCCTGGTCCAGCTCGATCAGGCTGAGCATGTCCGGCGTGATCTGCGTCGCGCCTTGCGGCACACGGTTCTCGGGCACTGCCACTTCACGTCCGGAGCCCACCGCGGCCGCCAGCGCGGCCAGGGTCGGCTGGGCAAACAGCACGCGCACG
>NZ_JAQMYQ010000097.1:0-2673 GCF_028369275.1 Mitsuaria sp. RG | reverse complement strand
GTGGACATCGCCACCGGCACGCTGGACAACCGCGACAGCGGGCATGTGGTCGGCAACGACCGCCTGACCATCAAGGCCGGCCAGGTCAACAATGCGGGCAGCGATAGCCGCATCGACAGCGATGGCGCAATGAGCCTGACCGCCACCGGCTTCGACCAGCAGGCCGGGCGCCTGCTGAGCAAGGCCTCGATCACCCTCGACCTGGGCCAGGGCGCATTGGTCAACCATGGCCTGATCAAGGCTCCGCTGCTGGTGCTGAACAACCTCGGCAGTGTCGACAACCAGCGGGGCGAGATTTCCAGCCCGCAAGGTTTCACCCTCGTCACCACGACGCTGGACAACCGCCAGGGCAAGCTGATCAGCGACCAGGCCTTGACGGTGCGTATCGCCCAGGCACTGGACAATACCAAGGGGCTGGTCTCGGCCAAGGGCCTGGACCTGCGTGCCGCCAGCCTGGACAACCGCGAAGGTGAAGTCAGCAGCCGCTCCAGCCTGGTCGTGGCTATTGATGATCGCCTGGACAATCGCCAGGGCACATTGGTAGGCGACACCTCGCTGAAGCTCGACGCCAAGACCCTGGACAACAGCAAGGGCAAGATCTCCGGCAAGGGCCGCGGCGAGATCGAGGCCGCCACACTGCTCAACACTGCGGGTTCGCTGGTCAGCCTGGAGCAGTTGCGGATCAAGGGTGGCGAGCTGGACAACCGTGAGTCAGGGCTGCTCGGCAGCAACGGTGCCCTGACTCTGGACGTCGATCGGATCGACAACCGTGGCGGCGAGATCACCGGCAAGGCCGCTGTCGCACTCACCGGCACTTCGCTGGACAACAGCGACGGCGGCCTGCTGGTCGCTGGCACCGGCATGACCCTCGCCTTGCAGGCACTGCTCAACCGCAACAAGGCGCGTATCGAGGCCCAGACCGGTCTGACCCTGACCGGTCTGACCCTGGACAACGACGGTGGCCGCCTGACCAGCCAGCGGGACATGACCCTGACCTTGACCGGCGCGGCGCTCAACCGCCTCGGCCTGATCAGCGCCGAGGGCCAGCTGGTGATGGCTGCGCAAAGCTTGGACAACAGCACTGGCAAACTGGATAGCGCCGGCAGCTTGAAGCTGACCACGGCAGGCGCGCTGCTCAACAAGGGTGGCGAGTTGCTGAGCGACGGTGACATCACCCTGGCCAGCGCCAGCCTGGAAAACACCGACAAGGGCGTTATTGCCAGCAAGGGCGCGCTGACCATTACCACCGGCCACCTGGACAACAGCCGCCAGGGCAGTATCAGCAGCAACCGCACCCTCGATCTGCATGCTGGTCAACTGGACAATCGCGACGGCGGCCGAGTCGGTAGCCGTGAAGCACTCAGTGCAACGGTGACCGGCCTCGACCAGCAGGGTGGCAAGCTGTTCAGTGACACTTCGGTGAACCTCGACCTGAGCCATGGCCACCTGGATAACCGTGGCGGCCTGATCAATGCCCCGTCGCTGCTGCTGAACAATCTCAAGACCGTGGCCAACCAGGGTGGCGAGATCTCCAGCGCGCAAGCGTTCACCGTCGCCGCCGAGCAACTCGACAACGGCAATGGCCGTTTGCTCAGTGACCAGCGCCTGCTGCTGCAGATCAGCCAGCGCCTGGACAACCTCAAGGGCCTGATCGGCGGCCAGTCGCTGGAGGTTCATGCCGGTGTGCTGAGCAACCGCGACGGCGGCCGCATCGAAGCCAAGGACGCGCTCACACTCACCAGCAAGGGCCTGGACAACCACGGCGGCAAACTGCTCGGCAGCAGCCTTGCACTGGACCTGCTCGGCGCCGACCTGGACAACGGCGCCGGCCTGATCACCACCGCCGGCCCATTGACCCTCGCCAACCTGGCCAAGCTCGTCAACCAGGGCGGCGAGATCTCCACCGCCCAGGCCCTGCGCCTGGACGTCAGCGAGCTGGACAACCGTGACGGCAAGCTGATCAGCGAGCAGGCGCTGAGCATCACCAGCGGCGCCATCGACAACCGCAACGGCCTGGTTTCGGGCTGGCAGGGGCTGACCGTTACCGGCCAGAGCCTGGACAACCGCCAGCAAGGCACCCTGTCGAGCCGTTCCGGCGCCGTGCAGGCGACCGTGGCCGGCGCCTTGCGCAACAGTGACGGCGGCGCGCTGGTCGCCCAGCAGCGCCTGGAGGTCAAGGCCGACAGCCTGGACAACAGCGCCAAGGGCATCCTGTCCAGCGGCAGCGGCCAGCAGCTGACCATCACGGCGGCCCTGGACAACCATGAAGGCGGCCTGATTGATGCCGGTGAAAAACTGGTCATCAGCGCTGGCGCCCTCGACAACCACGGCGGTCGCGTGGCCACCCGGCAGGACCTGGGCCTGAACGCCGCGAGCCTGAACAACAACGACGGCAACCTCGCGGCCCAGGGCGCCCTGACCCTCGACCTGCTCGGCGATTTTCTCAACCGCAAGGGCACGCTGTTCGCCGGCAAGGACCTGCTGATCCAGCGCGCCGGGCTGGTCGACAACCAGGCTGGCCAGATCGCCAGCCAGGGTCTGCTCAAGGTGCTGGCTGGCAGCATCGACAACAGCCAGCGCGGCACCCTGGCCGCCAATGGCGCGCTCGTGCTCAACAGCAGCGGGGCGCTCAGCAACACGAGCGATGGCCTGATCTACAGCCAGCAGGGTGAG
>NZ_JAQMYQ010000096.1:0-2673 GCF_028369275.1 Mitsuaria sp. RG | reverse complement strand
GTCGCCCTGCTGGCTGTAGATCAGGCCATCGCCCGTGTTGCTGAGCGCCCCGCTGCTGTTGAGCACGAGCGCGCCATTGGCGGCCAGGGTGCCGCGCTGGCTGTTGTCGATGCTGCCAGCCAGCACCTTGAGCAGGCCCTGGCTGGCGATCTGGCCAGCCTGGTTGTCGACCAGGCCGGCGCGCTGGATCAGCAGGTCCTTGCCGGCGAACAGCGTGCCCTTGCGGTTGAGCAGGTCGGCGAGCAGGTCGAGGGTCAGGGCGCCCTGGGCAGCGAGGTTGCCGTCGTTGTTGTTCAGGCTCGCGGCGGTCAGGCCCAGGTCCTGCCGGGTGGCCACGCGACCGCCGTGGTTGTCGAGGGCGCCAGCGCTGATGACCAGCTTTTCACCGGCATCAATCAGGCCGCCCTCGTGGTTGTCCAGTGCCGCCGTGATGGTCAGTTGCTGGCCGCTGCCGCTGGACAGGATGCCCTTGGCGCTGTTGTCCAGGCTGTCTGCCTTGACGTCCAGGCGCTGCTGGGCGACCAGCGCGCCGCCGTCACTGTTGCGCAGGGCGCCGGCCACGGTCGCCTGCACGGCACCGGAGCGACTCGACAGCGTGCCTTGCTGGCGGTTGTCCAGGCTCTGGCCGGTGACGGTCAGCCCCTGCCAGCCCGAGACCAGGCCGTTGCGGTTGTCGATGGCGCCGCTGGTGATGCTCAGCGCCTGCTCGCTGATCAGCTTGCCGTCACGGTTGTCCAGCTCGCTGACATCCAGGCGCAGGGCCTGGGCGGTGGAGATCTCGCCACCCTGGTTGACGAGCTTGGCCAGGTTGGCGAGGGTCAGTGGGCCGGCGGTGGTGATCAGGCCGGCGCCGTTGTCCAGGTCGGCGCCGAGCAGGTCCAGCGCAAGGCTGCTGCCGAGTAGCTTGCCGCCATGGTTGTCCAGGCCCTTGCTGGTGAGTGCGAGCGCGTCCTTGGCTTCGATTCGGCCACCGTCGCGGTTGCTCAGCAAGCCATCTACGGTCACCTGCAAGCCACTCTGGCTGCTCAGGGTGCCGCCGCTGTTGTCCAGCACACCGGCGTGAACCTCCAGCGACTGGGCGCCGATCAGGCCCTTGAGGTTGTCCAGGCGCTGGCTGATCTGCAGCAGCAGGCCCTGGTCACTGAGTAAGCGGCCGTTGCTGGTGTCCAGTTGCTCGGAAGCGAAGGTGAACGCTTTTGCGCTGGAAATCTCACCGCCCTGGTTGGCCACGGTCTTGAGGTTGTTCAGCAGCAGCGACGGGGCGTTGATCAGGCCGCCACGGTTGTCCAGGTGGCCATGGCTCAGGTCGAGATGGACCGAAGTGTCGCTGAACAGCTTGCCGCCCTGCTGGTCGAGGCCGGTAACCGTCGCGCTGAGTGCTTCGCGGCTGCCCACGCGGCCGCCGTCGCGGTTGTCCAGCTGGCCGGCGTGCAGGTCGAGGGTGCGGTTGCTGCTGATACTGCCCTGGCGGCTGTTGTCCAGGTGGCCGGTGGTAATGGTCAGCGCGCCCTTGCTGGCAATAACACCCTTGTCAGTGTTGTCCAGGCTGGCGCTGGCCAGGGTAATGTCGCCATCGCTCAGCAACTCGCCACGCTGGTTGAGCAGCGCGCCCGTCGTGGTCAGCTTCAGGCTGCCGGCACTGTTCAGTTTTCCGGTGCCGTTGTCCAGGCTTTGCGCGGCCATCACCAGCTGGCCCTCGGCGCTGATCAGGCCGAGGCGGTTGAGCGCCGCGCCGGTCAACGTCAGGGTCATGTCCCGCTGGCTGGTCAGGCGGCCACCGTCGTTGTCCAGGGTCAGACCGGTCAGGGTCAGGCCGGTCTGGGCCTCGATACGTGCCTTGTTGCGGTTGAGCAGTGCCTGCAAGGCGAGGGTCATGCCGGTGCCGGCGACCAGCAGGCCACCGTCGCTGTTGTCCAGCGAGGTGCCGGTCACGCCGACGGCGGCCTTGCCGGTGATCTCGCCGCCACGGTTGTCGATACGATCGACGTCCAGGGTCAGCGCGCCGTTGCTGCCGAGCAGGCCCGCCTCGCGGTTGTCCAGCTCGCCGCCCTTGATCCGCAACTGCTCCAGACTGATCAGCGAACCCGCAGTGTTGAGCAATGTGCCAGCCTGGATCTCACCACGGCCTTTGCCGGAGACCTTGCCCTGGCGGTTGTCCAAAGTGCCGGCGTCGATGTTCAGGGCGGTGTCGCCCACAAGAATGCCTTGGCGGTTATCCGCGCGGGTGGCGCGCAGGTCCAGGTCCTTGGCCGAGACCAGGCCCTTGGTATTCTCCAGTACCTGGGCGATACGGACCGTCAGATCCTGGTCGCTGATCAGCTTGCCCTGGCGGTTGTCCAGCGTACCAGCGGCCAGCGTGAAGCCTTGCGGACTCACTATCTCGCCGCGCTGGTTGTCGACGCTGCCGAGATTGTTCAGCACCAGCAGCGGAGCCTTGATCAGGCCATGGTTGACCAATGCGCCCTGGCCCAGGTCGAGGGTGATCGAAGTCTTGCTCAGCAGGCGCCCGGCCTGCTGGTCGAAACCGCTGGCGGCCAGCTGCATGGCGCCATCGCTGTCGATGCGGCTATCGCTGCCTGCATTGTTGACCTGACCGGCCTTGATGGTCAGGCGATCGTTGCCGACTACATGACCACTGTCGCGGTTGTCCAGTGTGCCGGTGGCGATGTCCAT
>NZ_JAQMYQ010000095.1:0-3021 GCF_028369275.1 Mitsuaria sp. RG | reverse complement strand
AGCGTCAGCGGCGCAGACAACTTCGAGAAGCTGACCCTCGGCGACAACACGATCACCACGACCGTGACCGACGAGCCAGGCACTGGCACGCCAGGTACCGACAACCAGGGCGACAAGGTCACTGTCACCATCGTCGGCAAAGGCGATGTCACCGAGGACCAGCAGCCAGCCTTCACCGTCAAGGTCAGCCAGAAGCTCGACCATGACCTGACTGTCACTCTGTCCAATGGCGACAAGGTGGTGATCCCTGCTGGCCAGACCGAAGCCGAGTACAAGGCCAAGGCCCAAGGTGATGACGTCTTCAAGGACGGCGATACCCTGACCGTCGGCATCAGCGATGCCGCCGTTGATGGCAAGGCTTTCGAAAATCTGGAACTGGGCGGCAACGCCTCGGTGCAGATCACCGACACCGTCAGCGAAGTCGTCGCGACCCTCACCGCCGACAAGACCACGGTGTCCGAAGGCGGCCAGATCACCTACACCGTGACCCTGACCAACGCCCAGGGTCTGCCGGTCAATGGCCACAATGGCCTGACCTTCACCCTCACCGACGGCACCAAGGTCACCATTCCAGCCGGCAGCGCCAGCGGTACCTTCACCATCACCGCTCCGGACGATGTGTTCGTTGGTGGCCAACCGACCATCACCAACAAGCTGGAAGGTGTCACCGGCGCCGACAACTTCGAAAAACTGACCCTGGGTCAGGACGAAGTGAAGACCTCCGTCACTGACGAACCTGGCACCGGCACGCCAGGTACCGATAACCAGGGCGACAAGGTCACCGTCACCATCGTTGGCAAAGGCGATGTCACCGAAGACCAGCAGCCGGCCTTCACCGTCAAGGTCAGCCAGAAACTGGACCACGACCTGACCGTGACTCTGTCGAATGGCGACAAAGTCGTCATTCCAGCCGGTCAGACCGAAGCCGAGTACAAGGCGAAAGCCCAAGGTGATGACGTCTTCAAAGACGGTGACACCCTGACCGTCGGCATCACCGATGCCGCCGTCGACGGCAAGGCCTTCGAGAATCTGGAACTGGGTGGCAACGCCTCCGTTCAGATCACCGACACAGTAAGCGAGGTCGTTGCGACCCTGACTGCCGACAAGACCACTGTGTCCGAAGGCGGCCAGATCACCTACACCGTCACCCTGACCAACGCCCAGGGTCTGCCGGTCAACGGCCATAACGGCCTGACCTTCACCCTGACCGATGGCACCAAGGTCACCATCCCGGCCGGCAGCGCCAGCGGCACCTTCACCATCACTGCACCGGACGATGTGTTCGTTGGTGGTCAACCGACCATCACCAACAAACTGGAAAGCGTGACTGGTGCCGACAACTTCGAAAAACTGACCCTGGGTCAGGACGAAGTGAAAACCTCCATCACTGACGAACCGGGCACCGGCACTCCAGGTACCGACAACCAGGGCGACAAGGTCACCGTCACCATCGTCGGCAAGGGCGATGTCACCGAAGACCAGCAGCCGGCCTTCACCGTCAAGGTCAGCCAGAAACTGGACCACGACCTGACCGTGACCCTGTCCAACGGCGACAAGGTCGTCATTCCGGCCGGTCAGACCGAGGCCGAGTACAAGGCGAAAGCCCAAGGTGATGACGTCTTCAAAGACGGTGACACCCTGACCGTCGGCATCACCGATGCCGCCGTCGACGGCAAGGCCTTCGAGAATCTGGAACTGGGCGGCAACGCCTCGGTGCAGATCACCGACACCATCAGCGAGGTCGTTGCGACCCTGACTGCGGACAAGACCACCGTGTCCGAAGGCGGACAGATCACTTACACCGTCACCCTGACCAACGCCCAGGGTCTGCCGGTCAACGGCCACAATGGCCTGACCTTCACCCTGACCGATGGCACCAAGGTCACCATCCCGGCCGGTAGCGCCAGCGGTACCTTCACAATCACCGCACCAGACGACGTATTCGTCGGTGGCCAACCTTCGATCGTCAACAAGATCGAGGGTGTCAGTGGCGCCGACAACTTCGAGAAGCTCACTCTGGGTGACAACACCGTCACCACGAGCGTGACCGATGAGCCAGGCACTGGCACGCCAGGCACCGACAACCAGGGCGACAAGGTCTCGGTCACCATCGTTGGCAACGGCAACGTCACCGAAGACCAGCAGCCGTCGTTCACCGTCAAGGTCAGCCAGAAGCTCGACCAGGACCTGACCGTGACCCTGAGCAATGGCGCCAAGGTAGTGATCCCGGCCGGCCAGACCCAGGTCGAGTACAAGGCCGCGGCCCAGGGCGACGATGTATTCAAGGATGGCAGCTCGCTGACCGTCGGCATCACCGACGCCGCGGTCACCGGCAAGACCTTCGAGAATCTGGAACTGGGCGGCAACGCCACCGTGCAGATCACCGACACCATCAGCGAAGTCGTGGCCACCTTGTCCGCCGACAAGACCACCGTGTCCGAGGGCGGCCAGATCACCTACACCGTGACCCTGACCAACGCCCAGGGCCTGTCGGTCACCGGCCACAACGGCCTGACCTTTACCCTCAGCGACGGCACCAAGGTCAGCATCCCGGCCGGCAGCGCCAGCGGTACCGCCATCATCACGGCGCCTGACGACGTCTTCGTTGGCGGCCAGGCCACCATCAGCAACAAGATCACCGGCGTCACCGGTGCCGACAACTTCGAGAAACTGACCCTGGGTCAGAACGAAGTGCAAACCTCCGTGACCGACGAGCCGGGCACTGGTACTCCAGGCACCGACAACCAGGGCGACAAGGTGTCCGTCACCATCGTCGGCAACGGCGATGTCAACGAGGCCCAGCAGCCGTCGTTCACCGTCAAGGTCAGCCAGAAGCTTGGCTACGACCTGACCGTCACCCTGTCCAACGGCGACAAGGTGGTGATCCCGGCAGGTCAGACCCAGACCGAGTACAAGGCCGCCGCACAGGGCGACGACGTGTTCAAGGACGGCAGCTCGCTGACCGTCGGTATCACCGATGCCACGGTTCCGGGCCATACCTTCGAGAACCTGGAACTGGGT
>NZ_JAQMYQ010000094.1:0-3215 GCF_028369275.1 Mitsuaria sp. RG | reverse complement strand
TGCCAGAACATCCAGATGGATACTCCAGCCAATTCGGATATGTGATCTTTGTGGTTCGTCGCGAACTTTCGGTTCTTTCGTCTTCACCACCACAATTTGGCCTCGGCGCAAATTGCTTGGGTGTTATATGGTCAAGCCTCACGGGCAATTAGTATTGGTTAGCTCAACGCCTCACAGCGCTTACACACCCAACCTATCAACGTCGTAGTCTTCGACGGCCCTTCAGGGAGCTCAAGGCTCCAGTGAGATCTCATCTTGAGGCAAGTTTCCCGCTTAGATGCTTTCAGCGGTTATCTCTTCCGAACATAGCTACCCGGCAATGCCACTGGCGTGACAACCGGAACACCAGAGGTTCGTCCACTCCGGTCCTCTCGTACTAGGAGCAGCCCCTCTCAAATCTCAAACGTCCACGGCAGATAGGGACCGAACTGTCTCACGACGTTCTAAACCCAGCTCGCGTACCACTTTAAATGGCGAACAGCCATACCCTTGGGACCGGCTTCAGCCCCAGGATGTGATGAGCCGACATCGAGGTGCCAAACACCGCCGTCGATATGAACTCTTGGGCGGTATCAGCCTGTTATCCCCGGAGTACCTTTTATCCGTTGAGCGATGGCCCTTCCATACAGAACCACCGGATCACTAAGACCTACTTTCGTACCTGCTCGACGTGTGTGTCTCGCAGTCAAGCGCGCTTTTGCCTTTATACTCTACGACCGATTTCCGACCGGTCTGAGCGCACCTTCGTACTCCTCCGTTACTCTTTGGGAGGAGACCGCCCCAGTCAAACTACCCACCATACACTGTCCTCGATCCGGATAACGGACCTGAGTTAGAACCTCAAGGTTGCCAGGGTGGTATTTCAAGGATGGCTCCATGAGAACTGGCGTCCCCACTTCAAAGCCTCCCACCTATCCTACACAAGCAAGCTCAAAGTCCAGTGCAAAGCTATAGTAAAGGTTCACGGGGTCTTTCCGTCTAGCCGCGGATACACTGCATCTTCACAGCGATTTCAATTTCACTGAGTCTCGGGTGGAGACAGCGCCGCCATCGTTACGCCATTCGTGCAGGTCGGAACTTACCCGACAAGGAATTTCGCTACCTTAGGACCGTTATAGTTACGGCCGCCGTTTACCGGGGCTTCGATCAAGAGCTTCGCTTGCGCTAACCCCATCAATTAACCTTCCGGCACCGGGCAGGCGTCACACCCTATACGTCCACTTTCGTGTTTGCAGAGTGCTGTGTTTTTAATAAACAGTCGCAGCGGCCTGGTATCTTCGACCGGCGTGGGCTTACGCAGCAAGTGCTTCACCCTCACCGGCGCACCTTCTCCCGAAGTTACGGTGCCATTTTGCCTAGTTCCTTCACCCGAGTTCTCTCAAGCGCCTTGGTATTCTCTACCTAACCACCTGTGTCGGTTTGGGGTACGGTTCCCAGTTATCTGAAGCTTAGGAGCTTTTCTTGGAAGCATGGCATCAACCACTTCGCGCTCTAATGAGCACTCGTCATCAGCTCTCGGCCTTGAGATCCCGGATTTGCCTAAGATCTCAGCCTACCACCTTAAACTTGGACAACCAACGCCAAGCTGGCCTAGCCTTCTCCGTCCCTCCATCGCAATAACTGGAAGTACAGGAATATTAACCTGTTTTCCATCGACTACGCTTTTCAGCCTCGCCTTAGGGACCGACTAACCCTGCGTCGATTAACGTTGCGCAGGAAACCTTGGTCTTTCGGCGTGCGAGTTTTTCACTCGCATTGTCGTTACTCATGTCAGCATTCGCACTTCTGATACCTCCAGCAAGCTTCTCAACTCACCTTCACAGGCTTACAGAACGCTCCTCTACCGCATCACCAAAGGTGATACCCGTAGCTTCGGTGCATGGTTTGAGCCCCGTTACATCTTCCGCGCAGGCCGACTCGACTAGTGAGCTATTACGCTTTCTTTAAAGGGTGGCTGCTTCTAAGCCAACCTCCTAGCTGTCTAAGCCTTCCCACATCGTTTCCCACTTAACCATGACTTTGGGACCTTAGCTGACGGTCTGGGTTGTTTCCCTTTTCACGACGGACGTTAGCACCCGCCGTGTGTCTCCCATGCTCGGCACTTGTAGGTATTCGGAGTTTGCATCGGTTTGGTAAGTCGGGATGACCCCCTAGCCGAAACAGTGCTCTACCCCCTACAGTGATACATGAGGCGCTACCTAAATAGCTTTCGAGGAGAACCAGCTATCTCCGAGCTTGATTAGCCTTTCACTCCGATCCACAGGTCATCCGCTAACTTTTCAACGGTAGTCGGTTCGGTCCTCCAGTCAGTGTTACCTAACCTTCAACCTGCCCATGGATAGATCGCCCGGTTTCGGGTCTATACCCAGCGACTAAAGCGCCCTATTAAGACTCGCTTTCGCTACGCCTCCCCTATTCGGTTAAGCTCGCCACTGAATATAAGTCGCTGACCCATTATACAAAAGGTACGCAGTCACCTAACAAAGTAGGCTCCCACTGCTTGTACGCATACGGTTTCAGGTTCTATTTCACTCCCCTCTCCGGGGTTCTTTTCGCCTTTCCCTCACGGTACTGGTTCACTATCGGTCAGTCAGTAGTATTTAGCCTTGGAGGATGGTCCCCCCATGTTCAGACAAAGTTTCTCGTGCTCCGTCCTACTCGATTTCACTGGCAAGAGATTTTCGTGTACGGGGCTATCACCCACTATGGCCGCACTTTCCAGAGCGTTCCACTAATCTCAAACCAGCTTAAGGGCTGGTCCCCGTTCGCTCGCCACTACTAAGGGAATCTCGGTTGATTTCTTTTCCTCAGGGTACTTAGATGTTTCAGTTCCCCTGGTTCGCCTCTTGCACCTATGTATTCAGTACAAGATAACCAGCTTATGCTGGCTGGGTTCCCCCATTCAGAGATCTCTGGATCACAGTCTGTTTGCCGACTCCCCAAAGCTTATCGCAGGCTACCACGTCTTTCATCGCCTCTGACTGCCAAGGCATCCACCGTATGCGCTTCTTCACTTGACCATATAACCCCAAGCAATCTGGTTATACTGTGAAGACGACATTCGCCGAAAATTCGCACGTCGCTCTTTCGAGCAGAACTCACAAATTTTACCTTAGCCTGATCCACCAGCAGTGAAACTGGTGTTCAGTCTATTTCTATCACATATCCGAATTTTTAAAGAACGATCTGACAAAAGTCAGAAATCAACATTCATC
>NZ_JAQMYQ010000093.1:0-3392 GCF_028369275.1 Mitsuaria sp. RG | reverse complement strand
GGGGCAGCCCCTATAACAGGGCTTTTAAAACAAAAAACCCGGGGGGGGGGGGGGGCCAGCCCCCCCCCCACGGGACCTCATCGGATTCTGGAAGAACGGTTTTATGGAAAAGACGAAGTTTCGCAAGATCACCCTTGGGGTCGCCGCGGCCCTGGTCGCCGGCATCGTGCTGTACGCGGTGCAGGCCCCGGCCAAGCCGCCGCAGTACATCACCGCCACGGTCGAGCGTGGCGACATCGAGAACGCGGTGCTGGCCACCGGCACCCTGGAGGGCATCCGCCAGGTAGACGTCGGTGCCCAGGTTTCCGGGCAGCTCAAGTCGCTGAAGGTCAAGCTCGGTGACAAGGTCAGCGAGGGCCAGTGGCTGGCCGAGATCGACCCGCTGGTGCCGCAGAACACCCTGCGCCAGGCCGAGGTCGACGAGGAGAAGCTGCAGGCCGAGCGGCGCTCGGTGCAGGCCAAGCTCAAGCAGGCCAAGCGGGTCTACGAGCGGTACGAGGTGCTGCAGGACGACGAGTCGATCTCGCGCCAGGATTTCGAGAGTGCCGAGTCCGAGTTCGAGGTGCAGCAGGCCAACCTGCGCTCGCTGGACGCGCAGATCAAGAGCGCCCGGGTGCAGATCGACACCGCCAGGGTCAACCTCGGCTACACCCGCATCGTCGCGCCGATCAATGGCCATGTGGTGGGCATCGTCACCCAGGAAGGCCAGACGGTGATTTCCAACCAGTTGGCGCCGGTGATTCTCAAGCTGGCCGATCTCGACACCATGACCATCAAGGCCCAGGTGTCCGAGGCCGACGTGATCCACATCAGCCCCGGCCAGCAGGTGTACTTCACCATCCTCGGCGATGACCAGCGCTATTACGCCAAGCTGCGCGGCACGGAGCCTGCGCCGCAGAACTACCTGGAAAGCAGCGACAAGAACAGCGGCGCGGCCAAGCAGGCCAGCGCGGTGTTCTACAACGCACTGTTCGAGGTACCCAACCCCGAGCACCGCCTGCGCATCTCGATGACCGCCCAGGTGCGCATCGTCCTCGACACCGCCCAGGGCGTGCTCACCGTGCCGGTGGCGGCGCTGGGGCCGCGCGACGCCGACGGCAGTTTCCCGGTACGGGTGATCGACGGCAAGGGCTTCGCCCAGGTGCGCAAGGTCCAGGCGGGGATCAACAACAACGTCAAGGTGCAGGTCAAGGATGGCCTGGCCGAAGGCGATCGGGTGGTGATCGGCGAGCCGGTGTCGGGCGAGGCGGGGGCGTGAGCATGAACATGACCGTCGAGCTTTCACCGCACCTGGCGCGGCCTGCTGACCAGAAGCAGCCGTTGCTGCGCCTGCAGGGGGTCAGCCGTAGCTTCATGGCCGGCGACCGTGAGTTCCTGGCGCTCAAGGGTATCGACCTGCAGATCCATGCCGGTGAGCTGGTGGCGATCATCGGCGCCTCGGGCTCGGGCAAGTCGACCCTGATGAACATCCTCGGCTGCCTGGACCATGCCAGCGCCGGCAGCTACCAGGTCAGCGGCCAGGAAACCCGCGACCTGGACGACGACGCCCTGGCTGCGCTGCGGCGCGACCATTTCGGCTTCATCTTCCAGCGCTACCACCTGTTGCCGCACCTGGATGCCCTGCGCAATGTGGAAATTCCGGCGGTGTATGCCGGCGTGCCCCAGGCCGGGCGCCATGCCCGTGCCCGTGAACTGCTGGGGCGTTTGGGCCTGGGCACCCATCTGGCCCACCGGCCGAGCCAGCTGTCCGGCGGCCAGCAGCAGCGGGTGAGCATCTGCCGGGCGCTGATGAACGGCGGCGAGGTGATCCTTGCCGACGAACCCACCGGCGCCCTCGACACCGCCAGCGGCAAGGAGGTGATGAACATCCTGCTGGAGTTGCACGCTGCCGGGCACACGGTAATCCTGGTGACCCACGACCCCAAGGTCGCCGCCCATGCCGAGCGGATCATCGAGGTCAGTGACGGGCAGATCGTCAGCGACCGCCGCACCCGACCCGAGACACCGGCGCCAGCCGCCGAGGCCACGCCGGCTGTCGAGCAGGCGCCGCGGCGGCTGGTGGCAAGCCTCGGCCTGTTCCGCGAGGCCTTCAAGATGGCCTGGATCGCCCTGGTCTCGCACCGCATGCGCACCTTGCTGACCATGCTCGGGATCATCATCGGCATCACCTCGGTGGTGTCGATCTCGGCCATCGGCGAGGGCGCCAAGGGTTACGTGCTCAAGGACATCCAGGCGATCGGCAGCAACACCATCGACATCTATTCGGGCACCAGTTTCGGCGACAGCCGGGCCAAGGCCATCGAGACCTTGATGCCGGCGGATGTGACGGCGCTCAACGCGCTCTACTACGTCGACAGCGCCACTCCGGTGATCGGCCAGAGCTCGCTGGTGCGCTACCGCAACATCGATGCCGACGTGCAGCTCAACGGCGTCAGCGAGCAGTACTTCCAGGTGCGCAACATTCCGCTGGCCTCGGGGATCGTGTTCAGCGCCGACGACGCCCGGCGCCAGGCGCAGGTGGTGGTGATCGACCACAACACGCGCAAGCGCCTGTTCGGCGACGGGGTCAACCCGCTGGGGCAGGTGATCCTGGTCGGCAAGCTGCCGTGCACGGTGATCGGCGTGACCGCCGAGAACAAGAACCTGTTCGTCGCCGGCAACACGCTGAACGTGTGGATGCCCTACGAGACCGCCGCCGGGCGGGTGCTCGGCCAGCGCCACCTGGACAGCATCAGCGTGCGGATCAAGGATGGCATGCCGAGCAAGCGGGTCGAGGAGGAGGTCAACAAGCTGATGCTGCAGCGGCATGGGACCAAGGACTTCTTCACCAACAACCTCGACAGCATCATGCAGACCGTGCAGAAGACCAGCCGCTCGTTGACCCTGCTGTTGTCGCTGATCGCGGTGATTTCGCTGGTGGTGGGGGGGATCGGGGTGATGAATATCATGCTGGTGTCGGTCACCGAGCGGACCCGGGAGATCGGCATTCGCATGGCGGTCGGGGCGCGGCAGTCCGATATCCGGCAGCAGTTTCTGGTGGAGGCGGTGATGGTCTGTCTGATCGGTGGGGTGATCGGGATTGGGTTGTCCTATGGGATCGGGTATCTGTTTGCCTTGTTCGTCAAGCAGTGGGAGATGGTGTTTTCGTTGGGGTCGGTGGTTACGGCGTTTGTTTGTTCTACGTTGATTGGGATTGTGTTTGGGTTTGTGCCGGCTCGGAATGCGGCGCGGTTGGATCCTATTGAGGCGCTGGCTCGGGATTAAAATATGATGGTTTGAGTTGGTTTTAGTTGGGGTTGGGGTTGGGTTGGTATTGGAAGTTGTATGCGCATTCATTTTTGATGTCGACGCTTATTCACCTTTCCGCCCTTACGGCGGGTTGCTTTGGTCTT
>NZ_JAQMYQ010000092.1:0-3634 GCF_028369275.1 Mitsuaria sp. RG | reverse complement strand
CCGATCTGGGCGAAAGCGTCAGCCGGGATTACCCAGCCCCTGCCAGTGCCGCGCGCCGACGAAGATGAAGCGCAACTGCTGGGTGATCTTTTCCTGCGGTGTCAGCGCCTGTGGATGACCCGGCTCGGGACTGTCGATCAGTTCGGGCAAGGTGGCGAACACGGTCTTGACCACCAGGTCGGCCATTACCGCCAGGGCGGCGCCGTCCAGGTGCTGCCAGCGCGGCATGCGCGCCAGGTCCGTGGCCAGGTCGCTGCTGATGTCCTGGCGCAGGCGGGCGATGGCCTGGCGTACCGGTTGCGAGCCGCCATATTGCTCGCGGGCTAGGAACAGGAACTGCGCCCGGTGGGCGATGACCACGTCGAGGAAGATGCGCACCGAGGCGTCGGTGATGCCGCCCAGTTCGAATTCATTCTGGCGCACCAGGCGAATGGTCTGGCGGAAGGTGGTGTCCACCTCGGCGACCAGGGCCAGGCCCAGGGCATCCATGTCGGGGAAGTGGCGGTAGAAGCCGGTGGGCACGATGCCCGCGGCCTTGGCCACCTCGCGCAGGCTGATGCTGCCGAAGCCACGGCCGCTCTCCATGAGCAGGCAGGCGGCATCCAGCAGGGCCTGGCGGGTTTGTAACTTCTGTTCGGCGCGCGGCAGCATGGGACAGGATTCTATGACTGTACGACTGGGCATTCTGGATAAAAAAACAAAGCCCGGTCAATGGACCGGGCTTGGAGGGGAGCAGGCGCAGTGGGGCGGGTTGTTGTTTTCGGCCATGGCGATCAGCTCACACGGCTGAGTTCGACCAGACGATCCGAGCCACCTTCGGCTACACGGTTGTTGCGTTCGTTGAGGCGATCGGCGCCACCTTCTGCGACACGGTCATTGCGTTGGATCAGGCGATCGGAGCCCCCTTCGGCGACGCGGTCATTGCGTTGGATCAGGCGATCGGAGCCGCCCTCGGCAACGCGGTCGTTGCGTTCGATCAGGCGATCCGAGCCACCTTCGGCGACACGGTTGTTACGTTCGAGCAGGCGCTCGGAACCGCCTTCGGCCAGGCGGCCTGCGCGTTCCTGCAGGCGCTCGGCGCCACCTTCTGCCAGAGTGTTCAGCGGTTGGCTGACGGCGGCGGCGCTGGAGCGCGATTCAGCGCTCAGGTGCTGGTCTTCGGCTGGCAGGGCGAAGGCGTTGGCGGCAAGTACGGACAGGGTCAGGCTCAGCAGCAGATGGCGTTTCATGATTCGGTGCTCCTCGGGGGGGCTGGAAAGTGGGTACGAAGCCAATGCTACGCCTGGTAACTCCAGAGAAAAGTTCATCAGGATAATGGTAACAATCGACGGGATTGATACTGTGCGCGGAAGGCTCTGAATCAATGTTTTCAGGTGTTTTGCAAGCGCTGAGGCACGCTTGATCCCCGGTAACACTGCCGCTGTCCATGGACGAAAAGCTGAGAAAGGCGTCAGGAAAATCCTGGTTATCATGGCGCACGGATTAAACCCGGCGGTTTTTCATCAGTCCGACATAATGAGTGCCATGCAGTCAGGAGAACCATGCAATGACGCGCCCTGCCAGAATCCTCATCTGGACCTTCGCCACCCTCGCCACCCTGCTGGCGATCCTGGTGGTGGTGATCGCCACTTTCGACTGGAACCGCGTCAAGCCGCTGCTTAACGAGAAAGTCTCCGAAGCCCTGCACCGGCCCTTCGCGATCAACGGCAACCTCGCCGTGCACTGGCGCACCGAGCCCGAGGAAGGCGGCTGGCGCGCCTTCGTGCCGTGGCCGCACTTCACCGCCGAAGACCTCACCCTGGGCAACCCCGATTGGCTCAAGGCGCCGCATATGGTCGCCCTGGAGCGCGTGGACTTTCGCCTGGCGCCGTTGCCGCTGATCGTCCAACGCATCAGCATTCCGCGCATCGACCTGGTCAAGCCCAGCGCCAGCCTTGCCCGGCAGGCCGATGGCCGGGCCAACTGGGTGTTCGATTTCGGGCCCAAGGACGAGAACGAAGAGCCGTCGAAGTGGGTGTTGGACATCGGCGCCATTGGTTTCGACCAAGGCAACGTCAGCTTCGACGACCAGACGCTGAAGACCAGCATGAAGGTGCAGGTCGATCCGCTGGGCAAGCCGATCCCGTTCAGCGACATCGTTGGCAAGGCCTGCGCCGAGAAGGCCGGCAATGCCCAGGACTACGCCTTCGGTTTCAAGGCCCAGGGCCGCTACAAGGGCCTGGCGGTGGCCGGCACCGGCAAGATCGGCGGCCTGTTGGCGCTGCAGGACACCAGCCAGCCGTTTCCGCTGCAGGCCGACGTGCGTATCGGCGACACCCGGGTCGCGCTGGCCGGGACCCTGACCGATCCACGCAACCTCGGCGCCCTCGACCTGCGCCTGAAGCTTTCCGGCAGCAGCCTGGGCAACCTCTACCCGCTGACCGGCGTGACCTTGCCCGATACGCCGCCGTACGCCACCGATGGTCATCTGACCGCCAACCTGCATGCCGCCGAGGGTGCGCAGTTCCGCTACGAAGGCTTCAACGGCAAGATCGGCGACAGCGACATCCACGGCGACCTGGCCTTCGTCGCCAGCCAGCCCCGGCCGAAGCTCTCCGGCAACCTGGTGTCCAACCAGCTGCTGTTCAAGGACCTGGCGCCGCTGATCGGCGCCGATTCCAACAGCGAGCAGAAGGCCCGCGGCGGCGCCAGCAAGCAGCCGGCCGGCAAGGTGCTGCCGGTCGAAGAGTTCCGCACCGAGCGCTGGCGGGCCATGGATGCCGATGTGACCTTCGCCGGCAAGCGCATCGTGCACAGCGAGAAGCTGCCGTTCAACGACCTGTCCGCCCATGTGATCCTCGAGGACGGCCTGCTGCGCCTGGAGCCGCTGCGCTTTGGCGTAGCCGGCGGCAACCTCGATTCCAACATCCGCCTGGACGGACGCAGCGCGCCGTTGCAGGGCCGCGCCCGGCTGACCGCGCGTGGCTTCAAGCTCAAGCAGCTGTTCCCCAGCTTCGCGCCGATGCAGACCAGCTTCGGTGAACTCAACGGCGATGCCGACATCAGTGGCCGGGGCAACTCGGTGGCGGCACTGCTGGGCACTTCCAGCGGGGATCTGCGCCTGCTGATCAATGATGGCGCGATCAGCCGCAGCCTGATGGAGATCGCCGGGCTCAACGTCGGCAACTACGTGGTCGGCAAGCTGTTCGGCGATGAAGATGTGAAGATCAACTGCGCCGCGGCGGACGTCGGGATCAAGGATGGCCTGGCCACCACCCGCTTGTTCGTCTTCGACACCGAGAACGCGATCATCTACATCAACGGCACGGCCAACTTCGCCAGTGAGCAACTGGACCTGAAGATCACCCCCGAGTCCAAGGGCCTGCGTCTGTTCTCGTTGCGTTCGCCGTTGTATGTGCGTGGGCCGTTCGCCAAGCCGAGTGCCGGCGTGCAGGCTGTGCCGCTGGCGCTGCGTGGCGCGGGGATGGTGGCGCTTGGCGTGGTGGCCGGGCCGGCGGCGGGGCTGCTGGCGCTGATCGCGCCGAGCAGCGGGGATGAGCCGAACCAATGCACGCCGTTATTGCAGCAGATGCGCGCCGGCAAGGCGCCAGCGGCGGCCGGCAAAGGTCATTGAAGTTCGTGGGGGGGGGGGGGG
>NZ_JAQMYQ010000091.1:0-3705 GCF_028369275.1 Mitsuaria sp. RG | reverse complement strand
GCTGCACAGCAGCCCCGGTGATCTAGAGCACCCCGTGCATCCGCACCACAACACCAAGGAACTCGCAGCCCTCCTCGCACACCAAAGTCGGATAGACATTGTTGAGCGCCTTCAGATACCGCTGCCCACCCTCCTCGGTCAACTGCCGAAAGATCGCGGACTTGCCTGGCAGCCGGGCAATCACCAGACGCCCCGGCTCGGCGGGCACACCATCATCGACCAGGATTCGAACCCCCTCGGGCACGCTCCTGCCACTGGCGGCACTCATGGTGTCGTTCTCGACCGTCAGCCAGAACGCCTTGCCCTGGGCCAGGTAGTCAGTCTGCTCGAAGACCTCCGGCGCTTCCTGCTCCTGCTGACCCAAGGTGCTCCAGTCACGTACCGGATAGCGGAAACACACGAAGTATTTCGCCAGCCCGTCGTCATCGTCGTCCTCGAGGCCATAACGCGCCCGCTCCTCACCCACCTGCCCCAGCACACGCAGTTGCATGCTGACCTGGTAATGCGGCATGCCCAACTCGATGAACGTGCGGTTCATCGAGTCGACCCGAGGCTGACGGCGTTTCTTCAGCCAATGGCCGATGCTGCCCTGGGAAACCCCAACGCGTTCGGCAAGCTGCTCCTGGGAGATATCGAGCTCCTCGATCCGTTCCCGGACCAGAGCTATCCATTTGTCCATATTCATCGCAGGCACGATACGGACTGCCTCCCTGCGTTCAATACACATCAAGTAGTATTTGCCTAAACACATTTCAATACTTTAGGTATTAGAATCGGACTTCACCTTTCACCTATTGGTATTCGCAGGTAATCAGGATGAGCATCTCGAAAGAAACGGAAACAGATCTCGACGAAGAAGCAGCCCGCCGCGCCCTCGATTTCTACCTCAACCCCACCCCCACGCCCCGCGACCTGGAGCGTTCGCTATGGACCCTGCGCGATGGCGTCAGCAACGCCCAGGCTTGCGACCATGCCATGGCCCTGCTGCGCTGCGCGTCGGCCACAGCACAGGAAACCGGCAACCATCTGCAGGGCACGACGCGGGAAGTAGTGTTTGCGCTGATGCACATGGTCAACATGGCCCGCGCCCTGCTCGAGCAGTGCCACGCCACGGAAAAGGCATCGATCTGAAGGACAGCCCTTTCAAGGTGCTGATAATTGGCGTCCGGCTTGGATTTGCCGGGGCTGCTTTGCAGCCTTTTCCGGCCGGTCCGACGCCTCGGCAAGGCCGCTCCTACAGGGGCGCGCGGTCTCCTGTAGGAGCGGCCTTGTGCCGCGAAAGGGTCGCAAAGCGACCCCGGCAATCTTGAATAGGAACAGCCATATCCCAAAAATCGCAAAGCTTGAAAGGGATGGCTGTGAAGGGAGAACGTGATAGCCGACGAACGGCAAAAGCCCCGATTGCCGGGGACGAGGTGTGCGTCAGTTAGATATTTTTTTGCCAATCGCGGAAAAATCATTTGACTGGCAAATGATAACGATTATTATTGCACTCAGCAGGTCGCGAGACCCGCTGGATAACCTGCAACGTCCTCAGGTCGGACGCTCAGATTATCTCCTCATCAGGCTAATCACGGTTTTTGACCCGGCTTTTTGCCGGGTCATTTTTTTTGGCTCTTCAGGCTAATGAAGATCGTTGATGGCGGCGATGATAGCAAAACTGTGTCAGGACGTGAACGCTCATTACAAATCTTTGCGGAATCAGCACTTGAGAATCAATCTCGTTTAGCTTAAGCTGATTCTGCATCAAGGAAGATGCCCCCACCCCTTTCCTTAATGAGCAAGGAGCTGTCCATGACCCGCCTGCTGCTGCCCCTCGAGCACGACCCGCGCACCGCCGAACAGCATGGCGAGGACGCGCTGCTGCATGCGCTCAAGCGCCTGCCGCGCCGGGTCCAGCAAGTCTTCCTGCTCAACCGCCTCGACCAGCAGGGCTTCGCCGCCATCGCTGAACGCCTGGACCTGCCGCTGATCAGCATCGAGCGCCACATGAACCAGGCCCTGCAGACCGCCCGCGCCCCCGGCGACGCGCTGGCCAGCATCGCCGGCCAATGGTACGTGCGCCTGCAGAGCCCGCAGGTGACCGCCAGCGAACGCATCGACTTCCGCCGCTGGCTGGATGCCGACCCCGACCACCTGCGCGCCTTCCACGAAACCGAACTGCGCTGGCGCAGCCTGCTTGCCCCTGCCCGACAATTGGGCCATGACGGCTGGTACCGGCAAGGGCGTGCGGCGTTATCGCTGGGTGGCTGCTCGATTGCCGTCGGGCTTGGTGTTGCTGCGCTTGTAGCGCTGGGGCTACTGGCCTGAAGAGTCTGGGGCTGCGCTGCAGCCCTTCGCGGCAAAAGGCCGCTCCTACAGGAAACCGCGCACTTCTGTAGGAGCGGCCTTGTGCCGCGAAGGGGGCGCAGAGCGCCCCCAGTCCAATTAACCTGCGCACCCCCGCCGCCAAGCGGTGTAGAGTACAGTCACAACAACGCCAACAGGAGGCTGGCAATGACCGTGACGCTCTCCCCGCTGCACATCGACTGCGATTTCGACTCCGGCAACATCCTGGTCCTGGACGCCAGCAACCCTGCGCACGTCCACCTGAACATCCGCAAGGACAGCCACAGCGACCACTTCCAGTGGTTCCACTTCAAGGCCAGCGGCCTGACCCCGGGCCAGGTCCATCGCTTCAGCCTGGACAACGCTGCCGAGTCCTCCTACAAGAACGCCTGGACCGGCTACCACGCCGTGGCCTCCTACGACCAGCAGACCTGGTTCCGCGTGCCCAGCCAGTTCGACGGTAAGGCCCTGAGCTTCGACTTCAAGGCTGAACAGGCGCAGGCCTGGTTCGCCTACTTCGAGCCCTACCCTCGTGCGCGCCACAACCAGCTGATCGAGCGCGCCAAGCAGATTCCCGGCGTCGAGCTGCTGGCCAGCGGGCGCAGCGTGCAAGGGCGCGACATTCCCCTGCTGCGTGCGGGCGACGGTGCGACCGGCAAGCGTAAGCTATGGATCATCGCCCAGCAGCACCCGGGCGAGCACATGGCCGAGTGGTTCATGGAAGGCGTGATCGACGCCCTCGAAGCCAACGGCCCGGTCATCCAGCAACTGCTGGCCAAGGCCGACCTGTACCTGATCCCCAACATGAACCCGGACGGCGCCTTCCTCGGCCACCTGCGCACCAACTTCAAGGGCAAGGACCTCAACCGCGCCTGGCAGGACGCCAGCGTCGAACTGAGCCCCGAGGTGTTCTTCGCCCAGAGCCAGATGAAGCTGCATGGCGTGGATGCGTTCATCGATGCCCATGGCGACGAGGAGATCCCCCATGTGTTCACCGCGGCCTGCGAGGGCAACCCCGGCTACACGCCACGCATCGCCAAACTGGAAGAGCAGTTCCGCAGCACCCTGTGCAGCCTGACAAAGGACTTCCAGACGAAATACGGCTACACCCGCGACGAACCGGGCCAGGCCAACATGACCCTGGCGTGCAATGCCGTGGGCCAGGCCCATGACTGCCTGTCGCTGACCCTGGAGATGCCGTTCAAGGACCATGACGATGCGCCGAATCCACGCACCGGCTGGTCGGGCGAACGCTCGAAGGCGCTGGCCGGGGCGGTGCTGGAGACGTTGCTGAAGATGGTCGGCGATCTGCGCTGAGCAGCACGCTTCCCTGTGTAGGAGCGGCCTTGTGCCGCGAAAGGGCTGCGGAGCAGCCCC
>NZ_JAQMYQ010000090.1:0-4485 GCF_028369275.1 Mitsuaria sp. RG | reverse complement strand
AGCCCAGCAGCCGTCGTTCACCGTCAAGGTCAGCCAGAAGCTCGACCAGGACCTGACCGTGACCCTGAGCAACGGTGCCAAGGTAATCATTCCGGCTGGCCAGACCCAGGTCGAGTACAAGGCCGCCGCCCAAGGCGACGACGTGTTCAAGGATGGCAGCTCGCTGACCGTCGGCATCACCGATGCCGCGGTCACCGGCAAGACCTTCGAGAACCTCGAGCTGGGTGGCAACGCCACCGTGCAGATCAGCGATACCATCAGTGAAGTGGTCGCCACCCTGTCCGCCGACAAGACCACCGTCAGCGAAGGCGGCCAGGTCACCTACACCGTGACCCTGACCAACGCCCAGGGCCTGTCGGTCACCGGCCACAACGGCCTGACCTTCACCCTGACCGATGGCACCAAGGTCAGCATCCCGGCCGGCAGCGCCAGCGGCACCTTCACCATCACCGCCAAGGACGACCCGTACCTCGGTGGCCAGCCGAACATCGTCAACAAGATCGAAACGGTCGCCGGTGGCGACAACTTCGAGAAACTGACCCTGGGCAGCAATACCGTCACCACCAGCGTCACCGACGAGCCGAGCGGCCAGGGCGACCTCACCACCGTCGGCATCAGCGGCGACACCTCGGTGACCGAAGGCGATACCGCCCACTACAACCTGACCCTGAGCAACCCGTCGAAGTCCGAGGTGACCATCACCCTGACCTACAGCGGCACCGCCACCGACGGCCAGGACTTCACCGGTGTGGTCACCGTGAAGATCCCGGCGGGCAGCAGCGGCACCACCTTCGACATCAAGACCATCGACGACAAGCTGGTCGAGGGTTCGGAGAACTTCACGGTCAAGATCAGCGGCGCCACGGGCGGCGGCTTCGAGAACCTGCAGGTCGACGCCGGCAAGTCCAGCGTCACCACCACCATCATCGACAACGACCACGCGCCGGTGTCGACCGGTGGCGCCGTGACCGGCAGCGAAGACACCGACTACGTGTTCAAGTGGGGCGACTTCAACGTCAGCGACGCCGATGGCAACACCGGCCTGTCGGTGACCATCAGCAAGCTGCCGGACCTGGGCAGCCTGAAGTTCTTCAACGGCACCTCGTGGGTCGATGTGTCGCTGAACCAGAACATCAGCCAGGCCGACATCGCCGCCGGCAAGCTCAAGTTCGTGCCGCTGGCCAACCAGTCGGGCGTCGACGGCTATGGCGGCAGCGGCGTGGGCAACAAGCAGGCCGACTACGCGCAGATCAAGTACAAGCCCAACGACGGCACCAACGCCGGCGGCGAAGTGACCATGAAGGTCGATATCGCGCCAGTGGCCGACAAGCCTGACCTGAACATCGGCAACAACAACGTCAACTCCATCGGCCTGCTCAAGGAAACCTGGAACAGCCTCACCGGCCTGGGTAACAACGGCAACGGCATCACCGGCGATGCGCTGAAGAACGTCTTCGCCAACTCCGGCAACGCCAGCAAGAGCGAGACCGTCACCGGTGTCGACACGGTCGCCACCGTGTCGCCTGGCACAGGCTCGAAGACCTCCGGCCTGATCTACCTCGAAGCCGGCAAGACCTATGCGTTCAGCGGCACCGCCGACGACAGCCTGCAGATCGTCGTCGGTGGCAAGAACGTCGCCAGCGGTACCTGGGGCTCGGGCAGCGGCGCCATCTCCGGCAGCTTCACCCCGACCACCAGCGGCTACTACACCCTGGAGATCTACAACGCCAACCAGTCCGGCCCCGGCAGCCTGGACGTCAACATCAAGGTGGGCAACGGCGCGGTCACCGACCTCAACAGCTCGAACATCCCGATGTACCCGAGCGTCAAGGACCTGACCAACGCCGGCGTGACCGTCGGCGACCTGCACGGCAGCAACAACCAGGGCTACTACGACGGCTACAAGCTCAACGAAGGCAGCGAGAACGGCGCCCCGGTCAAGCTGGTGGGCATCAGCACCAACCTCACCGACACTGACGGCTCCGAGGCCCTGAGCGTCAAGCTCAGCGGCATCCCGGCAGGCTCGGTGCTGGCCGACAATGCCGGCCACACCATCACCGTCGGCAAGGACGCGGTGGACGTCACCGGCTGGAACCTGGGCAGCCTGACCATCAAGCCACCGGCCTACTATGCCGGCCAGTTCGACGTGAAGGTCAGCTCGACCTCCACCGAGAGCGTCGGCGGCAGCACCGCGACCAGCGAAGGCACCATCAAGGTCACGGTCTACCCGCAGTCCTACACCACCAGCAACCTGTCCTCGGACAGCGACAACATCACCGGCACCGACGGCAACGATGTGGTGGTGGCCGACGTCACCGGCCTGCACGTGGTGCCGGGCCAGGACTACAACCTCGCCTTCATCGTCGACACCTCGGGCAGCATGGGCTCGTCCGGCGTGGATGCGGCGAAGAAATCCCTGGAGTCGGTGTTCAAGACCCTGGCCGCCAGCGTCAAGGGCGACCAGTCGGGCACCGTGAACATCCTGCTGGTGGACTTCGCCACCCAGGTCAAGAGCAGCGTTGCGGTAACCCTGAACGATGCCGGCCTGCAGCAGTTGCTCAACGCCCTGAACAACCTGCGGGCGGACGGCGGCACCAACTACGAGGACGCCTTCAAGACCACCGCCAACTGGTTCCAGAACCTCAAGGATGGTGGCAACACCGGCAGCAACCAGACGTTCTTCATCACCGACGGCAAGCCGACCTACTACCAGGCCAACGAGAACCCCAACCCGACCCTGGGGACCTCGGGCATCACCCTGGACACCTTCCTGGCTTCGATCAACTACAAGCCGGGCATGGCCTACAACGGCTACATCGACAGCAGCAACACCAACTACGTCAGCATCGACAACGCCGGCAACCTGCAGGTGCAGTACTACCGCAACGGCTGGAAATACGGCGTATCGGGCGAACTGCATGCCGAAGGCAACGGCACCTATGAGCTGTCTTCGCGTGGCGGCCTGGGCTACGACACCAACAGCACCACCACGAGCAACTCGCAGGACAGCTTCAAGCTGCTCTCGGGCCTGTCCCAGGTCGAGGCCATCGGCCTCAACAACGGCGTCAACACCAACGACCTGAAACCATACGACACCGACGGCAAGCCGCAGACCAACATCGACCCGAGCAAGCTGGCCGAAGCCATCCTCGGCCATACCGAAGTCACCCAGCCGGGCAATGACACGGTCAACGGCGGCGACGGCAACGACATCATCTTCGGCGACCTGATGGTCTTCGACGGTGTTGCCGGCACCGGTGTCGAGGCGATCCGCGGCTATGTCGCCGACAAGCTGGGCGTCGACGCGGGCAGCGTGGACGCACGGGCGATGCACAAGTACATCACCGAGAACTACGCCGAGTTCGATGTCTCGCGCAGCAACGACGGCGCCGACACCCTGCTGGGCGGCAATGGCAACGACATCATCTTCGGCCAGGGTGGCAACGACTACATCGACGGCGGCAAGGGCAATGACATCCTGCTCGGTGGCACCGGCAACGACACCCTGCTCGGCGGCGAAGGCAACGACATCCTGTTCGGCGGTGCCGGCAATGACATCCTCATCGGCGGCAAGGGTGACGACATCATGACCGGTGGCAGCGGTGCCGACACCTTCGTGTGGAAGTCCGGCGACCTGGGCAAGGACGTGATCAAGGACTTCAAGGCCAGCGAGGGCGACCGCCTCGACCTGAGCGACCTGCTCCAGGGCGAGAAGGCCAGCACCATCGACAACTTCCTGAAGATCACCACGGTCAATGGCGAGTCGACCCTGCAGGTCAGCACCGAAGGCAAGCTCAACGCCGCCGGTGGCCTGGCCAACGCCGACGTGACCATCAAGCTCGAGGGCGTGAACTGGTCCAACACCACGATCAACTCGTTGATCAGCGGCGCCGACCCGACCATCAAGATCGACAACTCCAACAGCTGATCCCTGCCTCTCTACGGCGGCCCGCAAGGGCCGCCGTTGGGGGCGCGGGCTTTTCCAGCCATCCCTTCACGCGCATACTCGTGCACCGGGCTTACATGCCCGGTGAACTTTGCCTATGCTGCTGACTACCAAAAAGGATTCATCGTGACGAGGGACGCCGCCATGTTCTACGTGCAACGCGACGCTGACGGCCGTTTGCTGCGGGTTGAAGCCGCCGAATTCGGTGGTTTTAACGACATGGTCCCGGCAGACAATGCCGAGATCCAGGAATGGTTCGCCGACAACGTTGTCGAGAACAGCCTCAAGCAGCTCAAGCAGAGCGACCTGGACATGATCCGGGTACTGGAGGACCTGATCGAGGTACTGACCGCCAAGGGCGTGTTCAGCATCACCGACCTGCCGCCCGGTGCCCAGGCCAAGCTGCTCAGTCGCGCCAGTGCACGTGAGGCGCTAGGCGGCCTGAACAACTTGATCGAGGACGATGAGAACGGCGGGTTGATCTGATCACCCAGCCCTTCGGGCTACGCTGTCTCGCAGGTAACAGAGTTCCAGCGTGG
>NZ_JAQMYQ010000009.1:0-148353 GCF_028369275.1 Mitsuaria sp. RG | reverse complement strand
ACAAGGCCGCTCCTACACAGGGGGGGGGCGCACGGCAAGTTGCATCACTCAGAACTGCACATCCAGAATCACACTGTCGGTATAGGTCGCCGCCGGTGGCGTGGCCTGGTCGGTGTACACCTTGGCGTTGTAGTTGAACACCTGGCTCCCGGTCCCGGTCCCCGCTCCGGGGTTCACCTCGGCATCGCTGCTCGAGCGCCGCGCCGCACCCACCGAGCCCCAGCGCACCACGCCGGCGCTCTTGAAGATATCGTAGGCCAGGTAGTTGTTGGCGCTGGACTTCATCCGCCGCCGTCCGCTCAAGACATTCTGCCCGTCATCCAGCCCCACCGTGTAGTTGCTGCCCTTGGTGCACGACACGCTCACGCTCTGGTTCACCGTGCCGAACCCGGCCACCACCGGCGCGCTGGCGAAGCTGATGTTGGGCGTGGTGATCTGGCAGTCGTTGGTCACCGTAAGGCTGACCAGCAGGGTCTGGTTACCGCTGCCGATGTCACGCCCCAGGCAAATGTTGCCGATACCGATACCCGAGCAGTAGTTCCAGCTCCAGGCGATGTTCAGGGTTTCCTGGTACAGGCCGGCGGCGACGTTGGCGCCGACCACGGTCTTCAGGTACAGCGGCACGGTCTTGGGCGTGGTGCCGTTGAGCAGGCCGAGGGCGTCGATGATGCCGTTGCGGGCAAAGTCGAACTGCACGCCCCGGCTGATCGGGTAACTGGTGGTGTTGTTGGCGTAGATCGTATAGGGGATCACATCGCCGGTCGGCCCCACCAGGCCGCTGCTGGAAGAGGTGATGGTGGCGTAGAAATGGTCGCTGCTGACCAGCAACGACAACAGCGAACCGGTGCATTGCAGGCCAGCGTTGGTGCTCGAAGCGCTCTGCACCGTGGTGCGCACCAGCGTCGAGTTGACCGATCCGAACGCCGCCGGCGCGGTGGCCACCGCCGAGCACAACGCCCAGGCCGGCCCTGGCAACAGCAGCAGCCCCGCCAGGCACCCCCTGGCCAGCCAGTTCATCGGCACACCAGCGGGCCGATCAGCGGAATCGGGCCCTGCCCTTCAGGCAGGTCAAACGCCACCTGGCACTGCCCGCCATCAGCCTTGTCCACCTGCAGGCGATTGTGCGCTGACAGGTTCTCCAGATAGACCAGCCCATCCCACCCCACCACCGCCTCGCCGCCGCTCTCCTGGTGGTGCACCCGGCTGCCCAGCTTGAGCTCCTGCTGGTCAGCATCGACCAGCACCAGGCTCGCCGCCAGCACACGCTGGAGCGGGAACTCCAGCAAGTAGCCACTGCCACGACGCACCGCCACGCGCTGCTCCACCTGCGGCGCCAGCACATCGGCGGGCAGGTCCATCGGGTCGATCTCGTATTTGCCGCGGTAGTAGCCGCTGCTGTACGGCACCAACAGGTGGCCGTTGCGGTCGGTGCGGCCGATCTGCTGGTTCTCGTAGCGCACCGGCACGTCGGCGTAGCCGCTGGTGCTGACCACAACGAAGGCGTCGTCGATGCGGTTGGCGGCGAACAAACCTGCGTCCATCAGCACCAGCGAGCCACTGGCATCGGCCCAACGGGTCATCTCGCCGCTACTGCCGTAGGCGCCCACCTGCAACTGCACCGACTGCAGGCGCCAGGTCAGGTCGGCCTGGCGGTAGTCATCGCGATTGCCGCCGGTGGCGTAGCCCAGGTTGTAGCCCACCCCGCCGCCCACCGGCACCGCCTGGCTGTAGTTGACCCGCTGCAGGTCCTGGCCGTCCTTGCTGCGCTCGGCGCTGAAGGCCAGGGTGCCACGCAGGTCGAAGGGGATCACCAGCTGCGCCTGCACCGCCCACTGGCTGTCACCGACCTCGCGGTTAGCCGACAGGTACAGGCTGCTGTTGCGCCACAGCGGCTTGCTCCAGCTCAGGTTGATCAGCCGCGTGCGCGTGCCGTCGCCGGCGCGCACGTCGAAGTAGCCGGCGCCGAGGCTGCCGTAGCGGTCCAGGTTGAGGCTCAGGGTGGCCTGCTCGCTGCGCTGGCTCAGGCGGGTGAAGGGGCTGTCGACCAGCGACAGGTCGGCGTAGTCGCCGTGGCGCTGCACGCGCTGGTAGTTGAAGCCGATGCGCCGGCTGTTGTACTGGTAGCCCAGCGCCACCTGCTGCCCTGTATCGCCTTCGAAACGGCTCTGGGTCAGCGCCGCGTTGAGCACGCCGAAGGTACCCAGGCGCAGGTTGCCGCCCAGGCCGCCGAGCATCATCGACTCGGCGCTTTCGGCATGGGTTTCCAGGGTGAAGTAGTCGGACACCCCGTGGCGCAAGGTCACCGAGGCCACGCCCGGGCCATAGGCGAAATCACGCACGGCATAGTCGCGGCGCAGGCTGCCGGCGGCCACCGAGAAGTCCGACAGCCCCTTGGCCAGCAGGCTGCTGGTGACGTAGAACGGCAAGGTGGTCGACACCTGCCGGCCGAGGGCGTCGGTGGTCACCACCACGGCCTCGCCGGCGCCGTTGATGAACGGCACGTTGGTCAGTGTGTAGGGGCCCGGCTGCAGTTCGGTGCTGCTGCTCTTGTAGCCGTTGATGAACAGGTCCAGCGAGGTCGGCACGGCGGCTTCGCCGGCAAAGGCCGGCAGCGGATAGGTGACCAGGTCGGGACGGGCGCCGAAGTCGCGGGACAGTTGCAGGCCGCCCACGCGCACCGAGGTGGTCCAGGGCAGCGCGCCGGTCACCAGGTCGCCCGCCTCATAGGTGAGCAGGCGCTGCTCGTCGGTGTAGCGGAAGGTGGTGTCGTAGCGCAGGAAGCCCTGGCGACCCTGGGCCTGGGCGCCGTTGAACGACTGGCGCCACTGCCCGGTGGTGGAGAAGGTGCCCCAGTCGTCGAACAGGCGCAGCTCGTTCCAGGCGGCCAGGTAGCTGCCGCCCTCGTCGGTGTCGTTGAGGTAGGCATCGTAGTTGAGCAAGGCGCCGAAGCTGCTGCGGGCGTCGCTGGCCGGGTACAGGTTGCGCTCGCCGACCTGCTGGTCGGGCAGCCAGGCCGGCGGCACCTGCAGCAGCAGGCGCTGGTTCTGGCTGTCGTAGTCGCTGTGCAGGCCGGGGATCTCGTCCAGGGCCACTTCGCCCTGGGGCTCGCCCGGCAGCCTGACGCCCGCCTCGCGCAACACCTCGCTGGCCAGATACAGGCGCCCGGCGCGCTGCTGCACCGGCACCAGCTCAGCCTTGGCCACCTGGTTCACCAGCAGGTCGAGGTACAGCGTGGCGTCGGCGATGGCGGCATGTTCCGAGGGCGGCGGCGGCAGGTCGTCGGCCACGCCCAGGCCGGGCCCCAGCACCGCCAGGCCCAGCCACAACCGGTGCGTTGCCACCCGCACCCAGCTCACACACGATTTCCAACCATTACCGGGTCCTCCCTGGCCCCTGTGATCCGTTCAAGCGCGGCTCATTGCCCCTGTTTGATGGCCTGGGCCACCTCCTGGCCGTTGACCCGTCCCTTGAGCACGCTGGCCGCACCCGGCGTGGCCGGTGCCGGCCAACGCATGCTGGCGCCGGGCAGCACGTAGCCAAGCAACCCCTCGACCAGCGGCCGGTCCTGGCCGGCCTGCTGCAGCACCACATCGGTCAGCCGCGCATGCACCGGCCCCGTGTTGCGCAGCTCGACATAGGGCTTGCCCTGCACGCTCACCGCGCGCCAGCTCAACTGCGGCTTGCCCACGCCCTCGGCGCTGCGCCTGCCTTCCGGGTCGGGCTTGCCCCACAGCCCCTCGCCGTAGACGAACAGCGGCACTGAGTAGCGCATCTGCAGGCGGATCGCCGCCTTCGGCCCTTCGCTGGCGGCATCGGCCGGCAGCGGCGAAGGGATCTCGTCGATGATGATGCGGTAGGCCTGCTCCTGGCCTGCGGGCGAGCTGCCGGTGCGGGTCAGGCGGATCAGTTGCTTCTGCCCCGGCGCGATAGTGGCCACCGGCGGGCTGCCGATGATCTCGCGCTGGGCCTGGAACTGCTCCTGGTACTCGCCCTGGCGCCAGGCGAACACCCGCACCTGCAGGCTGGTCGGCGCCGAGCCGCGGTTTTCCAGCCACAGCGCGCCGGCCTTCTGGTCGGCCTCCAGCACCGGGTCGATCGGCCAGATCAGCACCGAAGTGGCCGCGAAGGCCGATGCGCAGCTGGCCAACAGCAGCAGCCCGATGATCCCACGCGCCCGTTTCGCGCCTGCCCCCATGCCCCTCTCCTTCTCGGTTATTCGCGGCGGCCTGTCACCAGGTCACCGTCACTTGCACGACATCGGTATAGGTCCCGGCCGGCAGGGTGCCGGTCAGGGTGGTACGGCCATAGACCGGCAGCTTGATCGCCGTCGGGTCGCTGTAGCTCACCGCCACGCTGCTGCCGATGCCCAGGCTCTGGCTGAACGCGGCGTCGCGGTACAGCTGGTAGGCCAGCAACTGCGTGCCCCCCGAACGCTTGAGGTTGCGCGTGCCGCTGGCGCTGTTCTGGCCGCCGTCCAGGCTCATGCTCAGGGCCACGCCGGGGGTGCACTGGAAGGTCACCGTGCTGCCGCCGAGCGAGGTGCTCAGGGTGGCGGTGGACAGCGCCGAGCTGGTGCCGTAGTCGAGCACGCCATAGGCCGTCACACCGCCGACCACCAGGCAGCCGGCGACGATCTGCGCCGTCACCTGGAAGGTGCTGGTGGTGACCGCATGGGCACCCTGGGTCAGCGCCAGGCACAGCCCGACGGCCAGCAGCCGCGCCGTGCCCGGCATGGCTCAGAAACTCAGCTCGACCGCCACCGTGTCGGTGTACACCCCGGCCGGCAGGCCGGCCTTGCCGCGGGCCTGGCCGTACAGGTTGACAGTCTGCGCCACGCCGGTGCTGGTCGGCAGGGTGATGGTGCCGTCGATCGCCAGCAGCTGAGTGTGCCCGGCGTCGGTGTAGAAGTCGTAGGGCACGAAATTGCCCGCGCCATCGGCCAGGGCCCGGGTCCCGCCGGCGGACTGCGAGTCATGGGTACCGGCACGCACCTTGATCGTCGGCACCGTGCCTGCCGAGCAGAGAATGCTCATGGCCCCGCCACCGCCGCCGAGCACCTGGCCATTGGCGGTGGTGAACAGCGAGTCCTGGGTGCCGAAGTTGAGGCTGCCGAAGTTCAGCCCCGAGGTGCCGCCGCTGCCGTTGACCTGGCAGGCGGCGGTCAGCGTCAGGGTCGAGCTGATGGTGCCGGTCACGGTGGCGGCCTGGGCCTGGGCGACCAGGGCCAGGCCAAGGGCGGCGAGGATGCAGCGGGTGAGGTGCTTGGGCATCGGAATCTCCTTGCGTGTTACCAGTCCAGGGTCACCCTGAGGGTGTCGCGATACAGCCCGGCGGGCAGCGCGCGCGGTTGCGCGACCACCACGCCATAGATGGGCACGGGCACCTGCTGGGTGCCGCTTATGGTGAAGGTACGGGCCTGGCCGATGCCGTAGCGGCTGTTGCCGCCGGGGTCGATGGCCAGTTGATAGGGAATGAGCTCGCGGCCGTTGCTCAGGCGGCGCACGCCGTCGTTGCCGTTCTGCCCGCCGTTGATGCGCACGCTGAAGGCGCGCACCTGCGGCGAGCAGCTGATCTGCAGGCTGCCCTCGCCGCCGGCTTCGTCGACCCGGCTGGTCAGCGGCTGGTCCCAGGTCGGCCCGCGGGCACCGAAGTCCATCAGGCCCGGGTTGCCCAGGGTGGCCGGTTGCGGGTCGCTGCTGATCTGGCAGGCGGCGCTGATCACCAGCCGTGCCTGGATGAAGCCGGTTGTGGTGCCGTGGGCCGCGCCACTGGGCAGCAGCAGCGGGCCGAGGGTCAGCAGCAGGATCGAACCACGGTGCAACGCGTCCATGAGCATGCAGCCTCCTTACCAGGTGACCGTGACTTTGAGCAAGTCGGCGTACAGCCCGGCGCGGGGCGCCCAGGCCAGCGTGTCGATCCGTGCGTAGAGGGGCAGCTCCACCGAGCCGCTGTCCGGCACCCGCGCCGATTGCGCCACGTCCACCGCCAGCGGCTGGCGCCAGGCGGCGTCACGGTAAAGGCGGTAGGGAATCGGCCGGGCCTGGGCATCGGGGCTGGCGAGGTAGCGCACTTCGCCGACGCCGCCGTGCTGGCCGCCATCGACACGCACCTGGTACGGGGTGTCCGGGTTGCATTCCAGGCGCGGCGGGCGCTGGGCGAGCAGCACGCCACTGGCCGGCGCGCCCGGGCCGTCCAGGCGCGCCACGCTGCCCAGGTCGATGCGCCCCAGTGCCTGCGGGCCGGCGTCGCGCTGCTGGTTGACCAGCATGCAGCCGCGCTGCACGCGCACCTGCACTTCAACGAGAAAATCCGCTGCCATGGCGTTGCCACTCAACCACAGGCCCAACAGCATGGCCACTAAGCGCTCCGTCACCGGTCGATCCTTGTGCGTATGGGTTGAGCTTGAGCGTAGCAGCGCGATTGGATCCGGGCCGGGGTGGGCCTACCCCTCTTTGGCATTAATGAAAAGGGCTGGGTGGAGGGGTTGTCGAAAGGCCGTGGGTTGCCATGGTGTTCGCCGGGAGTGTTTTGGCGCCTGTGAGACCGAGCGCCGCCCGCGCGGCGCTCGATCTCGAGAGCGCTGCAAACCTGTCGCCAGGCACCCGGCAACCACATCCGCAGGAAAATTTCCCACCCCAGCCACGAAACCCTGGCGCCCATCACCTTTCAAATAACCAGACCCCGGCAAAGCGGCCGCCATTCTGATACCGTTCACCAACAATATCCTGTGCATACGCATGGCCCATGCGTGGACGGACCCTAACAGGAGAGTCCCGTGACGACCGACCCGACCTCACTCGACCAGGCAATCGAGCGCTGTGCCCAGGAACCGATCCAGGTTCCGGGCAGCATTCAGCCCCAGGGTTTCCTGCTGGTGCTGGACGAGACCGACCTGCGCGTGCTCCAGGCCAGCGAGAATGCCGAGCGCTGGCTGGGTGTACCGGCCCGCGCCCTGGCCGGCCAGGCCTTCGCCGAACTGGTCGGCGAAGGCTTCGATCTGCGCCTACAGCTGGCGAACCTGCCCGATGATGAAATCTTCCCGTTCCACATCGGCGATGCGCACCTGCACCACGGCGCGCCCTGGCCCACCGCGCTACGGGTGCTGGCCCACCGTCACGACCAGGTGCTGATCCTCGAGTTCGAGCCTCTGCGCAACCCGCCGGGCAACACCGGCAAGGACGACTACTACCCCCTGGTCCGCGCCTTCGTCAGCACCCTGCACCAGGCCACCCGGATCGACGAGCTGTTGCAGCAGTCGGTGCGGCAGATCAAGCGCATCACCGGCTTCGGCCGGGTCAAGGCCTACCGCTTCGACAGCGAGGGCACCGGCACGGTCCTGGCCGAGGACGCCGACCCTGGCTACCCCAGCTACCTGGGGCTGTGCTTCCCGGCCTCGGACATACCGCGCCAGGCCCGCGAGCTGTACCGGATCAACCGTATCCGGGTGATCGAGGACGCCAACTACCAGCCCTCGCCGCTGGTGCCGGCCGCCAACCCGCGCACCGGCAAGGCCCTGGACATGAGCTTCGCCGCGCTGCGCAGCGTCTCGCCAGTGCACCTGCAGTACATGCGCAACATGGGCACCCTGGCCTCGATGTCGCTGTCCATCGTGGTCAACGACCGGCTCTGGGGGCTGGTCTCCTGCCACCACGAGCAACCGCGCCCGGTGGACTTCAAGACCCGCACCGCCTGCGAGCTGCTGGCCAACGTGCTGTCGCTGCAGATCGAGGCCATCGAGTCGCACGACAGCACCCGCCAGCTCCTCGACCTGCGCCAGCGCATCGTGCGCATGCTCGCCGCGATGGCCGATCACGACAGCGTCAGTGACGGCCTGCTGGCCCTGCCCGAGGTGATGCTGCAGTTCGCCGGGGCCACCGGTGCGGCGATCATCAGCGCCGAACGCTGCGACCTGATCGGCGCAACGCCGCCGGCGGCGCAGGTCAACGCCCTGGCGCACTGGCTGGCGTGGCGCGGCGGCGACGCGGTGTTCCATACCGACAACGTGCGGCGCGATATCGATGAGCTGCCGGAACTGGCCCGGCATGCCGCCGGCGTGCTGGCGGTGGCGATCTCGCAGATCCATTCGCATTATCTGCTGTGGTTCCGCCCCGAGCAGGCCCATACGGTGAACTGGGCCGGCCGCCCGGAGAAGACCGTGGCCCCCCAAGGCAACCTCAACCCGCGGCACAGCTTCGAACGCTGGCAGGAGGAAGTGCGCGGCTTCAGCGCGCCCTGGGATCCGCTGATCATCGAAGGCGTGCAGGAGCTGCGCGGCGCGGTGCTCGGCATCGTCCTGCGCAAGGCCGAGGAAATGGCGCAGCTGGCCGGCGAGCTGAGACGCTCGAACAAGGAACTCGAAGCGTTCTCCTACAGTGTGTCCCATGACCTGCGCGCGCCGTTGCGGCACATCGCCGGCTACAGCGAGCTGCTCGGCGAGACCGAGGGCGCGCAGCTGTCCGAACGCGGCAAGCGCTTCCTCGGCCATATCGAGGATGCCGCGCAGTTCGCCGGCACCCTGGTGGACAACCTGCTGAACTTCTCGCAGATGGGTCGCTCGGCGCTGCGCCTGTCCGATGTCGACCTCAACACCCTGATCGATGCCATTCGCGCCGAGATGGCCCCGGACTACGCCGGCCGCGCCATCGTCTGGGAAATCGCCGAGCTGCCCAAGGTGATCGCCGACCCGGCCTTCATCAACATGGTCTTGCACAACCTGATCGCCAACGCCATCAAGTACACCCGTGGCCGCGACCCGGCGCGCATCGAGATCGGTGCCGTGCGCCACCGGCACGAGATCGAGTTCCATGTGCGCGACAATGGCGTAGGCTTTGACATGGCCTACGCCGACAAGCTGTTCGGGGTGTTCCAGCGCCTGCACCGCATGGAAGAATTCGAGGGCACCGGCATCGGCCTGGCCAGCGTACGGCGGATCATCGAGCGCCACGATGGCCGGGTCTGGGCCGAGGGACACATCGACCAGGGCGCCAGTTTCCACTTCACCCTACCCCTCCACCCCACGTCTGCCTGAGGCCGGACATCATGCTCAAACCCATCCTGCTGGTCGAAGACAATCCCAGAGACCTCGAACTGACCCTTCTCGCCCTGGAGCGCAGCCAACTGGCCAACGAGGTCATCGTCGTGCGCGATGGCGCCGACGCGCTGGACTACCTGTTGCGACGCAACGCCTATGCCGAACGCGATGATGGCAACCCGGCGGTGATGCTGCTCGACCTCAAGCTGCCCAAGGTCGATGGCCTGGAAGTACTCAAGGTGGTGCGCGACACCGCCGAGTTGCGCAGCATCCCCATCGTCATGCTGACCTCCTCGCGGGAAGGCCCTGACCTGCGCCGGGCCTATGAGCTGGGGGTCAACGCCTACGTGGTCAAGCCGGTGGAGTTCAAGGAGTTCGTCACCGCGATCTCCGACCTCGGCATGTTCTGGGCGGTGCTCAACGAACCACCACCCGGTTCGTTGCGCCTGAACCGACGCGGCAGCAATTGAGGCGAGCACGATGCAGCACACCCCGCTGAAGCTGTTGATGGTCGAAGACAGCGCCATGGATGCCGAGCTGATCCTGGTGCGCCTGGAGCGCAGCGGGTTGCAGGTGCAATCGCGGCTGGTGTTCGACCATGTCGGTGCCGAGCATGCCCTGCGCGAAGCCTCCTACGATTTGATCCTGTGCGACTGCGTGCTACCGGGCTCCTCCGGCGCCGACGTGCTGGCCACCGCGCAGCGCCTGGCCCCGCACGTTCCGTTCATCTTCCTCTCGGGCATCTACGGCGAGGAGCACGCGGTGGAGATGATCCGCCTCGGCGCCACCGACTACGTACTGAAGAAGAACCTGCCGCTGCTGCCCAAGGCGGTGCGTCGGGCACTCACCGAAGTGCAGGAACGCCAGCGCCGGCGCCGCGCCGAAGAGGCCCTGGCCCAGGCCGAGGCCCGCGCGCGCATCGCCATCGACGCCGCCGGCATGGGCACCTGGGACTACCATCCGCAGGACGGGCAGATGGTCTGGGACGATCGCTGCAAGATGCTGTTCGGGCTGCCCGGCGACACCCGGATGAGCCTCGAGGTGTTCTACGCCGGCATCCATCCCGACGACCTGCCGCGCGTGCGCGACGCGGTGGAGCAGGCCATGCGCGCGGACAGCGACGGCCACTACCGCGCCGAATTCCGCATCGCCCAGACCGGCGCGCTGGAGCCACGCTGGCTGCTGTCCACCGGCCAGACCCAGTTCGTCGACGGCCTGTGCGTGCGTTTTTCCGGCGTGTTGCAGGACATCCACCAGCAGCGCCAGGCCACCCAGGCGCTGGAACAGCTCAACGAAATGCTCGGCGAGCGGGTCGAGCGCCGCACCCGCGAGCGTGACCGCGCCTGGGAGCTGTCCCAGGATCTGCTGGCAGTGCTCAACAAGGACCTGACTCCCGTGGCGTTGAACCCGGCCTGGGAGACGGCGCTGGGCTTCCCTCGCGAGCGCCTGGCGCAGATCTCGCTGCTGCATCTGCTGCCGGAGGCCGACCAGGAAAGCTTGCTCACCGAACTGGCCGCGCTGTCCCAGGGGCGCACCAGCGCCCGCTTCGTCGGCCGTATCCTGCATGCCGAAGGCCAGCAACGCTGGCTGTCATGGGTGGTGGTGCCGGACGACAACCTGCTGCACGTAGTCGCCCGCGACATCTCCAGCGAGCGCGAGGCGGTGCTGGACCTGGCCGAGGCCAACGAGCGCCTGCGCGAGCAGATTGCCGAGCGTGAACGCATCGAGGCCGCGCTGCAGCAGATGCAGCGCCTGGAAGCGGTCGGCCAGCTCACCGCCGGGGTGGCGCACGACTTCAACAACCTGCTGACGGTGATTCTCACCGGCGCCAGCTTCCTGCAGAGCGACCTGGACAAGGGCTTGCTGGACAAGGCCCACAAACGCCTGCAGCACATCCGCGAGGCGGGCGAGCGCGGGGCCAAGCTGACCGCTCAGCTATTGGCGTTCTCCCGCAAGCAGCGGCTGGAGCCGGTGCCGCTGAACCTCAACCGCACGCTCTCGGGGCTGGAGGAACTGCTGCGCCGCACCCTGGGCGGCAGCATCTCGGTACGCCTGGAGCTGGACAGCGGCCTGTGGCAGGCCCTGACCGACCCGACCCAGACCGAGATGATCATCCTCAACCTGGCGATCAACGCTCGCGACGCGATGCCCGAGGGAGGCCAACTGACGTTGGCCACACGTAACACCCGGGTCAGCACTCGTGCGCAGCGCCCGGAAGAACCGGAGCCCGGTGACTATGTGGTGCTGAGCATCCGCGACAGCGGCTGCGGCATGAGCGAGGACGTGCTGGCCAAGGCGTTCGAGCCCTTCTTCACCACCAAGGACATCGGCAAGGGCTCGGGCCTGGGGCTGGCCCAGGTGTTCGGCTTCGCCAAGCAGTCCGGCGGCGGCGTGCGCATCGACACGACGCCGGGCCGCGGGACCCTGGTCAGTGTCTACCTGCCAGCGGTGAAGGCCCGCGCCGATGCCTTGACGACAGGTCAGGATGAACTGCGTCCGCCGTCCGGCCAGGGCACGGACCGGCGCATCCTGCTGGTGGACGACGACCACCTGGTGCGCGAGATGATCGGCGACCTGCTGCGCCGCCAAGGCTATGAGGTGCAGCAGGCGCATGACGGCAAGCAGGCCATGGCGCTGCTCGACGAGCGCATCGACCTGCTGCTCACCGACTTCGCCATGCCCGAGTTCAATGGTGCCCAGTTGGCCCTGGCGGCCCGCGAGCGCTACCCACGGCTGCCCGTGGTGTTCCTCACTGGCTACGCGCAGTTGCAAGGGCTGGAGTTGCCGGGGTGCCAGGTGCTGCAGAAACCGGTGCAAGAACACGCCCTCGCCCAAGCATTGGCCGAGCTGCTGGAAAACCGGTAGGCAGAAACGAAAAAATCGCCGAAAGGCGATTTAAGGAGAAGGTATAGCTTGAAAAATGGCAGGGGCGGCTGGATTCGAACCAACGCATGGCAGGATCAAAACCTGCTGCCTTACCGCTTGGCGACGCCCCTGTATCGGATCTGGCGAGTGACTGACTCACTGCCTCACTGACAACCCCCTTGCAGCGCCGTGTGTTGCTGCTTGGGAATGGCCGGCACTTTAACAACCTTTTTTCGAGGTGGAAAGCTTTTTTTTGAAAAAAACGCAGAAAAACAGCAGGTTAGTTGTACCAGCCCGAATTTGTGGGGTTTCTGCCGGCCCTCTCGCGGGGCAAGCCCGCTCCCACGCAGACGATGCTCTGCGCAATGATTTCCCAAAGGCAAAGTGTTCTGGCGTGGGAGCGGGCTTGCCCCGCGATAGTCTCCACGACAACCATTCGTCGCAATTCCCCCTCCTTGCCTCAACACAATCGCATTCCTCCCTTCCAACCAGATAGACCCCATCGGCGCATCACAAGGAGGACGCCATGCCTGTTTCCCACGACCTCTACCAGGACCTGCACTACCCCCGCGAGATCGTCCAGCAGCGACGCCAGCACGACCCGCAGCTCGACCGTCTGCTCGACGAGTACATGGACATCGACAACCAGGTGCTGGCTGCCGAGTCGATCTCGGCCGGCAACTTCCAGGACGACGACCTGCGCCATCTCAAGGAGCGCCGCCTGGCGATCAAGTACATGATCGAGCGACAGCTGGAGCACAAGGCCTGACCTATCGCATTTCACGATCATTGCCCGACAGATTCTCGATTGGTCAAAATGCCCGGCGTCGCGCAAGCTGCGCTCTGCCCCAGATCCGCCCCGAGGAGCCTGTCACTTGTCCACCTGGATTCCCGCGCCCTTGCGCCTGCTCGGCCAACGTTTGCGTCACGAGCCACCTGCGCACAGCGCCCTTGCGAACTACTTCCAGGACCGCGCGACCGAACGCGGCTACACCCTGAGTGACGGGCAACGACAGGTGATCGCAGCGATGGCCACGCAGTTGGCCGCGCTCGCGACGGGCCAGGCACGCAGCCTGTACCTGCACGGTGCGGTCGGACGTGGCAAGAGCTGGCTGCTCGATGGCTTCTTCCAGGCCGTGCCGACGGCGGCCAAGCGTCGCTTGCACTTCCATGACTTCTTCGCCCGTCTGCACCAGGGGATGCATCGCCATCGGGCGCTGGACGATGCCCTGGAGGCGACCCTCGACGAACTGCTGGGGGATTGCCGGGTATTGTGTTTCGACGAGTTCCACGTCCACGACATCGGCGACGCCATGCTGCTCACCCGGTTGTTCGATGCCCTGTTCGCCCGTGGCGTGTTCCTGCTGGTCACCTCCAACTACGCCCCCGAGGGGTTGCTGCCCAACCCGCTGTACCACCAGCGCTTCCTGCCGGTGATCCGCCTGATCACCAGCCGCATGCAGGTGGTGGAAGTGAACGGTGACACGGATTTTCGCAGCCTGCCGGCCAACCATGAGCATCAGCGGTTTACCCAGGGGCATTATGTCTGGCCGGGCGACGCGCAGCAGCGCGTGCGCTTGCGGCTACCCGCGTCGCAGCCACTGCAACTGGAGGTCAACCAGCGCCCGTTGCGCGCCTTGGCCAGCGAGGGACGCCAGGTCGTATTCAGTTTTCACGACCTGTGCGAGCAGCCCACCGCGGTGATCGACTACCTGGCCCTGGCCGAACGCTATGACCACTGGATCATCGTGGGCCTGGACGACCTGGCCGAATGCTCGCTGGCGGCGCAGCAGCGCTTCGTCAACCTGGTGGATGTGCTGTATGACCAGGATCGCCAGGTGACGGTGATCGGCAAGCGGCCGCTGGAACAGAGCCTGGGCGGGTCGCTTGCCGACCTGATGCGTACCCGCAGCCGGTTGGGGCAGTTGCATCAGGTGGGGGCCTAAGCACCAGCCTTTTCAAGGGCGCCCGGCTTGGAGTTGCCAGGGCTGCTTTGCAGCCTTTCGCGGCACAAGGCCGCTCCTACAGAGGATTGCACTCCCCCTGTAGGAGCGGACTTGCCCCGCGATGACTTCAACCTGCCCTGGGCAGGTCCGCCAGCACGCCTTCAATTTCAGCCAGCACCGCCGGATCATCCAGTGTCGAGGGCGGCACATAGTCCTGCCCATCGGCGATCTTGCGCAGCACCGCCCGCAGGATCTTGCCCGAGCGGGTCTTGGGCAGGCGCTTGACCAGGCGCACCCGGTTGAAGCATGCCAGCGCACCAATCTGTTCCCGCACGCTGGCCACCAGCTCGCCCTGCAACTGCGCCTCGCCAATGCCCTGGCCGTCCTTGAGCACCACCAGCGCCAACGGCACCTGGCCCTTGATCTCGTCGTGCACGCCGATCACCGCGCATTCGGCCACCGCCGGATGACGCGCCACCAGGTCCTCCATTTCACCGGTCGACAACCGATGCCCGGAGACGTTGATCACGTCATCGGTGCGCCCCATGATGTAGACGAAGCCGTCCTCGTCGAGATAGCCGCCGTCGCCGGTGTGGTAATAGCCCGGATAGCTGTGCAGGTAGGCCTGCAGGTAGCGCTCGTGATCGCCCCACAGCGTCTGGCTGCAGCCCGGCGGCAACGGCAGGGTGATGACGATGGCGCCCTGCTGGTTGGGGCCCAACGGCTTGCCGTCGTCGTCCAGCACTTGCACGTGGTAGCCCGGCACCGCGCGGTTGCTCGACCCCGGCCGCGCCGCGCTGCCTTCAAGGCCAACACAGGGCGCGGTCACCGGCCAGCCGGTCTCGGTCTGCCACCAGTGGTCATGTACCGCCTTGCCGCTGACCCGCTCGAGCCATTCATGAGTACTGGAGTCGAGCTTCTCCCCGGCCAGGAACAGCTGGCGCAGCGAGCCCAGGTCGTGGCGGCGGATCAGCTCACCGTCCGGGTCTTCCTTGCGGATCGCGCGCATGGCGGTGGGCGCGCAGAACAAGCCGTTGACCTTGTACTGCTCCACCACCCGCCAGTAGGCCGAGGCATCCGGGGTGCGGATCGGCTTGCCCTCGTAGAACACCGTGGTGCAGCCGCTCATCAGCGGCCCGTAGACAATCAGCGAATGGCCGACCACCCAGCCCACATCGGAAATGCCCCACCACACATCGCCCGCCTGCATGCCGTAGACATGGCGCATGGCGTAGCACAGGGCGACCGCGTTGCCGCCGTTCTCGCGCACGATGCCCTTGGGTTTGCCGGTGGTGCCGGAGGTGTACATGATGTACAGCGGGTCACCCGCGTCCAGCGCCACCGGTGCCATCGGCTCGGCGCCGACCAGCGCATGCTGCCAGTCCAGGTCGCGCCCGGCCTGCAACTCGGCGCGCACCTGCGGGCGTTGCAGCACCAGCACATGCCGCGGCTGATGACGGGCCAGCTGCAGGGCGCGGTCGACCAGGGGCTTGTATTCGATCACCCGGTCGAACTCCATCCCGCACGAGGCCGTGAGCAGCAGCGCCGGCCGGGCATCGTCGATGCGCAGGGCCAGTTCGTTGGCGGCAAAGCCGCCGAACACCACCGAATGCACCGCGCCGATGCGGGCGCAGGCGAGCATGGCCATGGCCGCCTGGGGCACCATCGGCATATAGATGATCACCCCGTCGCCCTTGCCCACGCCCAATGAGCGCAACAAGCCGGCCAGGCGCGCGACTTCGTCACGTAGCTGGTTATAAGTGAAGGCCTGCTGTACGCCGGTCACGGGCGAATCGTAGATCAGCGCCAGTTGTTCGCCGCGGCCCTGCTCGATCTGGTGGTCGAGGGCCAGGTGGCAGCTGTTGAGGCGGCCGTCGGCGAACCAGCGGTGGGTGCCGTCGGTGTTCTGCTGCAGGATCTGGGTCGGCTTGCGCTGCCAGGCCAGCTGCTCGGCCTGGGCTTGCCAGAAGTCGGCGGGATCGGAAATGGAATGGGCGTAGCTGTGCTGATAGGTCATTGGTTCGCAACCCGGTACTTGTTGTTATTGAAGGGCGAACCTTGAGTATGGACCGGGGTGACGGCGCCGCCATCGGACTTAAGTCGCAACCCATATGCAGATTTGCCGCACCCGAGCGCTTACAATGCTCGCCCCCGAACACAGAACAGTCCCATGCATACCCTCGACGACCTGCGCGCCGGCCGCCTGCGCGGCATCACCCGCCTGAACCTCTGCCAGGAGCTGACCGATTTCCCCCGGGAGATCTTCGACCTGGCCGACAGCCTCGAGGTACTCGACCTCACCGGCAACAGGCTGAGTGACCTGCCCGCGGACCTGCACCGCCTGACCCGGCTCAAGGTGCTGTTCTGCTCCAATAACCGGTTTACCCACCTGCCCCACGCCATCGGCCGTTGCCAGGCACTCGAGACCGCAGGTTTCAGGAGCAACCGCATCACCCGGGTCGACGCCCAGGCGCTGCCACCCGCGCTGCGTTCGCTGGTGCTCACCGACAACGCGCTGGAACAACTGCCCGAAGCCCTGGGCGACTGTGCTCAGCTGCAGAAACTGATGCTCGCCGGCAATTGCCTGCGCGCCCTGCCGCAAAGCCTGGCGCGCTGCGAGCGACTGGAGCTGCTGCGCGTCGCCAGCAACCGCCTGCAAGCCCTGCCCGACTGGTTGCTGCGCATGCCACGCCTGGCCTGGCTGGCGTATGCCGACAACCCGCTGCCGCCGGGCCTGGTCGCCCCCGCCACGGACGGGCACTGCCCGGTGCTGCATTGGCAGGACATCGACCTTGAAGAAGAACTCGGTCGTGGCGCCTCCGGAGTGATTCACCGTGCCCGCCTGCGCGACCAGGATGCCCCGGTGGCGGTCAAGCTGTACAAGGGCGCGATCACCAGCGATGGCTCGCCACTGGCAGAAATGAGCGCCTGCATTGCCGCCGGTGACCACCCGCAGCTGGTGCGCCTGGCCGGACGCATCGACGACCACCCGCAACAACTGCCGGCCCTGGTGATGCAACTGATCGACGCGCACTGGTCGAACCTGGCCGGTCCGCCCAGCCTCGAAAGCTGCACCCGCGACCGCTACCCGGACAACCGCCGCCTGACCTTGCCCGCCCTGCGCCGCCTGACCGGCGGCATCGCCTCGGTCTGCGCCCACCTGCATGAGCGTGGCTTGAGCCATGGCGATCTCTATGCCCACAACATCCTGTTCGACGACGATGGCCAGTGCCTGCTGGGTGATTTCGGCGCCGCCTCGTTCCATCCGCAGGATGGCGGGGCCCAGGCCCAGGCGCTCGAACGCCTGGAGGTGCGCGCCTTCGGCATCCTGCTGGAGGAACTGCTGCAGCAGTGCGCCGAGCAGGAGCACGCGTTGCAGGCACTGGCGCTGCGCTGCCAACAGGCTGATGTGATGGCACGCCCGTCCTTCGCCAGCCTGGTGGCGCAATTACCCGGTTAAGCGCCCCACAACGGTGCAAAGCCTCTAGAATAGGGCACCCCTTCAGCCACAGAAGCGCCCCATGGACATCGATCAGGCCCGCACCTTCCTGGAAATCGTCCGCTGCGGCAGCCTGGTTGCCGCCGCCGAGCGCCTGTTCGTGTCGCAGACCGCGATCAGCGCCCGGGTCCAACGCCTGGAGCAGCAACTGGGCTGCCAGCTGTTCGTGCGCAGCCGCAATGGCGCCAGCCTCACCAGCGACGGCGAGGCGTTCGTCAGCTATGCCAACCAGCTGGTGCAAACCTGGGAAGCGGCGCGCCGCGACCTGCCGCTGCCCCAGGGCTGCCAGCAGGTGCTGCACGTGGGCGCCGAAGTGAGCCTGGGCAACCCGATGCTGCTCGACTGGGTCAGCGCCCTGCACCGGGAGCTGCCCAGCCACGCCATCCGCTGCGAGGTCAGCGACGGTGAATCGCTGCTGCGCAAGGTGGAGATGGGCCTGCTAGACGCCGCGCTGGTCTACCAGCCAACCTATGGACCGGGCCTGCAGGTCGAGCAGTTGATGGAAGAGAAGCTGATCCGCGTGCGTCGGGTCGATGCGCCCGAACCGTATGTCTACATCGACTGGGGCGAGGCTTTCCGCCGCCAGCACGATGCCGCCCTGCCCGACCTGTCACGCCCGGCCCTGAGCTTCAACCTCGGGCCGCTGGCCCTGCAGTTCATCCTCGACCGCGGCGGCAGCGGCTATTTCCGCACGCGGGTGGTGCAGGCCTACCTGCAGAGCGGCGTGTTCGAGCGCGTGCCCCAGGCGCCGGAATTTACCTACCCGACCTTCCTGGTACACGCCCGCGAACGCGACAGCGAGGCTTTGCAGCAGGCCTTCAGCGTGTTGCGTCGGCTGGTGGCCGCTGGCGAAAGCGACTGGTCACAGCGCTGGGACCCGGTGATCTGAGCCCGGCGCGGCGGCGCTGAGCAGGTGTCGCTTGAGGCCGGCGATCAGGTCGGTCTGGGTGATCACTCCCACCAGGCGCTCGCCGTCGAGCACCGGCAGACAGTGCAAGCCTTGTTCACCGAGCAACGGCAGCAAGCGTTCTAGGGGCTGCTCGCCGTCGACACTGACCACCCGGCGGCTCATTACCTGCTCCAGGCGCACGGGCTGGCGACGGAACAGGCCGCGCCAGCTGAACCGCCCACGGGCCATTGCCGCGCCGATCAGATCGCTGAGGCTGACGATTCCAACCAGGCGGCCGTGCTCCAGCACCGGCAGGGTCTTCAGATGGTGGCTGGCGAGCATTTTCCAGGCCTGTTCCAAGGTGGTGGCTGGCGTCGCGGTCTGCACGTCGCGGGACATCACCGAGCGCGCGGTGATACCGCCCAGGCTGCGCTGCAAGGCATGCTGCTCGGTGGCCAGGATGATGCGCTCCAGCTCGTCGCGGGTGACGTCGACGAACTCGCCGATCTCTGCCAGGGCCTGGTCCAGGTCTTCGCCCCGGATACCGACCCGCTCGCCCGGCAGGGGATCGTGAGTATGGTGCGGGTCCTTGCGCGGCACCGCGCCCTTGGGGTAACGCACCCCGGTCAGGCGGTTGTACAGCACCGCCACGCCCACCAGCACCAGCGCATTGAGCAGCACCGGTTCGAGCAGGTGGTCGCCCATGGCCACCAGGCCCGGATCGGCCAGTACCGCGCTCACCGCCACGCCGCCACCGGGCGGGTGCAGGCAGCGCAGCAGGCACATCACCAGGATCGCCACAGCCAGCGCCGCCGCCGCGACCCACAGACCGTCGCCAAATCCGTGACGCATCGCCAGGCCCACCACGCCGGCCAGGGCGTAGCTGCCCAGCACCGGCCAGGGCTGGGCCAGGGGCCCGGAGTGCACGGCGAATACCAGTACCGCCGAGGCCGCCAGCGGGCCGAGCAGGTGCAGGGCGATGGATGGGCCGTAGGCCAGGCTGCACAGATAGCCGGCGAGAAACAGGCCCAGCAGCGCGCCGACGCCGGCGCGCAGCCACTCTTTCTTGGGAATGTTCAGGGGCGCCGGAAGCAGGCGCTGAAAGCGGGATTGGGGACGCGAGGCAGACATCGAGGTATTCGGATCGTGTTCTTGTGCGGAAAAAGAAAGCCCAGCGCGACCGGCCTGGGCCCTGTGTTGCGCAATGCAGTGGCGCAAGGGGCTCCGTCCATGGAGAGATGGAAACCGCAGGGTTTCGTGGGGAGGGATTGTGCCGGGTGTGGGCAATGGCGGGCCAATTCAAAAAACTGCGGCTGAACTGCAATTTTTTTGCAGGGTTGATCCGAGTTTTGCAATCCCCTGTAGGAGCGGCCTTGTGCCGCGAAAGGGGCGCGTAGCGGCCCCACGATCTCTACATCATGCAAAATCGTCGGGGCTGCTGCGCAGCCCTTTCGCGGCACAAGGCCGCTCCTACAGGGGGTTGTGCACGCCGATCAACGTCCTTTTCGCGGCAGTTCGATACTGACCCGCAGCCCGCCCTGTGGGCTTTCCAGCAGCGCGATGCGCCCGCCCCAGGCCTCGACGATATCGCGCACGATACCCAGCCCCAGGCCATGGCCATCGACCTGCTCGTCCAGCCGCGAGCCGCGCTCGAGCACCTGCAGGCGCTGCGCCTCAGGGATGCCCGGACCATCGTCGTCCACCCACAGCCGGTAACCCTCGGCGGTCGGCGCGATGCCCAGGCGCACCTCGCTGTCGGCCCATTTGCAGGCGTTGTCCAGCAGGTTGCCGAGCAGTTCCAGCAGGTCCTCGCGGTCCCAGGGCAGCAACAGGCCGGACGGTACATCGCGCTCAAGCAGCAGGCCCTCGCCATGGATCATGCCCAGCGTCGCCAGCAGCCCTGGCAACTCGGCATCACAGTCGAACTGCGCGCCCGGCAGCGCGTCACCGGCCAGGCGTGCGCGATTGAGCTCGCGGGCCAGGCGCTGCTGTATCTGCTCCAGTTGCTCGCGCATCTGCGCACGCACCTCGGGCAGCGCCTGCAGGCGCTCGCTGGCGGCCAGGCTGAGCAGCACCGCCAAGGGTGTCTTCAAGGCATGACCGAGGTTGCCCAGTGCATTGCGCGAGCGCCGCAGGCTGTCCTCGGTATGGGCCAGCAGATGGTTGATCTGGTCCACCAAGGGTTGCAGCTCGCTGGGCACCTCGGCGTCCAGTTGCGAACGCTGGCCCTGCTGCAGCTGGGCGATCTGCTGACGCGCCCGTTCCAGCGGGCGCAGCGAGCGGGTCACGGTGATGCGCTGCAGCACCAGCACCAGCAGCAACGCCACCAGGCCCAGGCCCAGGCCGATCTGCTGCATGTGCCGGAAGCCCTCGCGCACCGGCGAATAGTCCTGGGCCACGCTGATCGAGATGTCCTGCCCCAGGCGTCGGTAATCGCCGCGATAGGCCAGCAGTTGCTGGCCCTCGGGCCCCAGCTCGTGGCCGTCATCCAGCCCGGGCTTGCCGGGCTTGGGCATGTCCAGGTCCCACAGCGAACGCGAGCGCCAGGTACCCTGGTCGAAATCGATGCGGAAGTAGTAGCCCGAGAACGGCTGCTGGTAGGCCGCCGACAGCCGTCGCTCGTCCAGTTGCAAGCCGGACGGGCCGCGCACCAGCGCCACCAGCAGGTTCTCGCTCTCCTTGCGCAGGCCCGCTTCCAGGTAGCGCTGCAGACCGGCCTCGAACAGCCACAGGGTCAACTGCGCCAGGGCCAGCCCCACCACCACCAGTACCGCTACCAGGCCCAGGCTCAGGCGCGCCTGGATCGACTTCACGCGGCGCTCCCGGCGTACACGTAGCCCTGGCCGCGACGGGTCTCGATCACGCTGCGGCCGAGTTTGCGCCGCAGGTGATTGACGTGCACTTCCAGCACGTTGGAGTCGCGCTCGGTTTCACCGTCATACAGGTGCTCGGCCAGGTGGCTCTTGGACAACACCTGCCCCGGGTGCAGCATGAAGTAGCGCAGCAGGCGGAACTCGGCCGCGGTGAGCTGGACATCGATACCCTCGCGGCTCACGCACTGGCGCGATTCGTCCAGGTGCAGGCCGGCCGCTTCCAGCTTCGGCTGGTTGGCCAGCCCCTTGGCCCGGCGCAGCAAGGCCTGGATACGCAGTTGCAGCTCCTCGGGGTGGAAGGGCTTGCTCAGGTAATCGTCGGCGCCGGCCTTGAGCCCCTCGATCCGCTCAGCCCAGGAACCGCGAGCGGTAAGGATCAGCACCGGGGTGGCCAGGCTGGCCGCGCGCCACTGCGCCAGTACCTCGAGCCCCGGCAAGCCGGGCAGGCCGAGGTCGAGGATGATCAGGTCGTAGGGTTCGCTCTGGCCCTGGTACACCGCGTCGCGGCCATCGGCCAGCCAGTCCACGGCGTAGCCCTGGCGTTGCAGGGCGGCGGTCAGTTCGTCGGCCAGGGGGACATTGTCCTCGACAAGCAGCAGGCGCATTCAGTCGTCTTCCTCGTCTTTGAGCAACTCGCCGGTGCGGGCGTCGAGCTTGATCTCGCGCACCACGCCGGCCGGGGTCAGCAGTTCGACCTCGTACTCGTAGCGCTCGTGCTTCTCTTCCAGCTCCGCCTCCAGCAGCCGCGCCCCGGGGTAACGCCCCAGGGCGGACTCGAGCAGTTGCTCCAGCGGCAGGATGATGCCCTTTTGCCGAAGGGCCAGGGCTTCATCCTGATCCAGGTCGCGCGCGGCGGCCAGCGAGCAGACGGTCATCAATGCGAAGGCAAGATAGCGCGTCGTTCGCGGTAGATCGCCCATCAGTTGTCCCGGGCGTCCCGCAGCACTTCACCAGTCTTGGCATCGACGTCCACGTCCCACTCGGCGTTCTGCGCATCACGCAGCTCGACCTTGAGCACGTAGCGGCCATAGGTGTTTTCCAGCTCGGAATCGGTGATGGTGGCGCCCGGGTGCTTGGCCTTGGCGATGTCTGCGATTTTTTGCAGCGACTGAACGGTACCGGCCTTTTCCAGGCCACTGATCTCGTGAGCCGGCACATCGGCCAGGGCAACGCTGGCGCCAAACGTCAGGGCAGCGGCAGTAACAAGGGCAGTCAAAGTTTTCATGAGGTTCTCTCCAGCGAGATATGTAATTTGTCTACGGGGTTAAGATTAACCACCGGTCCTTAACTCAACCTGAAAACAGCTGGCCGCATGATAGCGCAGCTCATATGAGCCCGTACGCTGTCCCTTTGTAGGAGCGGCCTTGTGCCGCGAAAGGGCTGCAAAGCAGCCCCGGGATTTCAGCGTTGATGCAAAGATCGCCGGGGCTGCTTTGCAGCCCTTTCGCGGCACAAGGCCGCTCCTACAGAGGGGGATGTGTACGTCCAGCCCAGCGATACACTCTATACTGCCCGCCTGCCCCACCCGAGACCCCGCCATGAGCGCCATCCACATCAAGTACCCCGCCCTGACCTTCAAGGCCGGCCAGCGTGCCCTGCGGCAGATCCGCGAGCGCGGCCTGCGGGCCGAAGATGTCGGTGTGCTGCCGGGCGCCGCCGGCGGCCCCAAGCCGCTGGGGATCCAGGGCCTGGACCTGGCGCTGTTCGGTGAGTGGCTGCCCAGCGCGCCGCGCCAGCGTGCGCTGATCGGCGCCTCGATCGGTGCCTGGCGCTTCGCCAGCGCCTGCCTCGACGACCCGGTCGCCGGCATCCGCCGCCTGGGCGAGCTGTACACCGAGCAGGACTTCGCCAAGGGCGTGACGCCGAAAGCGATCAGCCAGAGCTGCCAGCGCATGCTCGACGACCTGCTGCAGGGCCGCGACGGGCAGGTCCTGGCCAACCCGCACTACCGCCTGAACATCCTGGTGGTGAAGAGCCATGGCCAGCTCGCCCACGACCACCGCGGCCGCCTGGGCATGGGCCTGTCCTCGGTGATCGCCAGCAACCTGCTGGGGCGCGCGCGCCTGGGCCGGCATTTCGAGCGGGTCATCCTCCACGACCAACGCGCCGCGCCGCCACTGGAGCCACTGACCGACTTCCCGTCGCGCAGCCTGCCGCTGGACCTGGCCAACCTGCGCCACGCCCTGCTCGCCTCGGGCTCGATCCCCATGGTCATGGAAGGCGTGCGCGACATCCCCGGCGCCGGGGCCGGCACCTACCGCGACGGCGGCCTGCTCGACTATCACCTGGACCTGCCCTACCAGGGCGACGACCTGGTGCTCTACCCGCACTTCACCGACAAAGTGGTGCCCGGCTGGTTCGACAAGGCCCTGCCCTGGCGCAAGGGCGACGCCACGCGCCTGCAGAACGTGCTGCTGATGACCCCGTCGCCGCAGTACCTGGCCGCCCTGCCCTACGGCAAGCTGCCGGACCGCAACGACTTCAAGCGTTTCATGGGTGATGCGCCGGGCCGCAGGCGCTACTGGTACCAGGCCATGGCCGAAAGCCGGCGCCTGGGCGACGAGCTGCTGGAACTGATCGCCACCGAGCGGTTGCAGGATCGGTTGCAAGCCTTGTAGCGGGCATGCTGGTAGACTGCGCGCATCGTTGATTCACACAGAGTTATGCCAGCGTGGAAATCTTTAAGGAATTTACCTTCGAATCGGCTCACCGCCTGCCCAACGTCCCTGCCGGCCACAAGTGTGGTCGCCTGCATGGCCACTCGTTCAAGGTCGCCCTGCACCTGACCGGCCCGCTCGATCCGCACACCGGCTGGATCCGCGATTTCTCGGAGATCAAGGCGATCTTCAAGCCGATCTACGAGCAACTGGACCACAACTACCTGAACGATATTCCCGGCCTGGAAAACCCCACCAGTGAAGTGATCGCCAAGTGGATCTGGGAGCAGGTCAAGCCGCTGCTGCCGGAGTTGTCGAAGGTGCGCATCCATGAGACCTGCACCAGCGGGTGCGAGTACACCGGTGACTGATCTGCACCGGCCTTTTCGCGGGTAAACCCGCGAAGAGGCCAGCACTATCACCCCAGAGCTTCAGTCCTGCCCGCGATCCAGGGCATCACGCAGAAAGCTCGGCGCGATATAGCGCTGGTAATGCGCCTCCGACAACAGAAAGAATTCCCGGTCGATGGCATCGCGCAACTGCGGCAGGTCCCAGTCGCGGAACTCCGGCAACAGCGCCATCCCGTACGCCTCCAGGTCACGAATCATCCGCGCCCCACGGGCGATCAGCTGATACGCCCAGCAATACTCCGACTGCTGCGCCACGAAACGGATCGAGCGCTGCTCCAGCTGCTGGCGCAGCAGCTCTTTGTCGAACACTTCCAGCTTGGCCATCATCACCTGCACCAGCAGTTGCTCCAGGCGCAGCCACACGGCGCGCTTCTGCTCGTCGTCGTAGCCGTTCCAGTGGATCACTTCGTGGTGAAAGCGCTTGCAGCCGCGGCACACCAGGTCGCCGTAGACCGTGGAGCACAGGCCGACGCAAGGGGTCTTGATGGATTGGTTGGACATGTAGAAACAACGGCTTGGCGGTGGAACACCGGTTCATGTTAGCCCTTTGTCTAACCAGGGTCACCCGTTAAAGTCATCTTCGCCGCCTTACTTTCGGCTTATTTTTGCCGTAGAATCACTCCGCCTTTTCAAGGCAACAATGTCCGTTGGAAGCTGTTTTCAAAGCGTCACGAGCACAGTTCATCCGGTAGAACGGCGTTGGCCCTGTCCATGCAAGCGCGCATGGCCATGGCCAACCCCTCATCAGCCTCCGTTCTACAGGCGTAAAACTTTGAAAGCAGCTTCTGTAAGGATTCTCTGCGACCCTGGCTTGCCGGCTCAAAAAGCCGTCTTGAGCGCATGGGTGCATGGAATGCTGGATGAGCGTCCCGGACTCCCTTTAGGGACCACTGATGAGGGTAATAACTGTGCTTGAAGCCTACCGCAAACACATCGAAGAGCGTGCCGCTCTGGGTATCGTGCCCCAGCCGCTGAACGCCGAACAAACTGCAGGCCTGGTCGAGCTGCTGAAAAACCCGCCGGCCGGCGAAGAAGCCTTCCTCGTAGACCTGATCACCAACCGCGTTCCGCCAGGAGTCGACGAAGCCGCCTACGTCAAGGCCGCTTTCCTCTCCGCCGTCGCCAAGGGTGAAACCAAGTCCCCGCTGATCGACCGCAAGCACGCCACCGAGCTGCTCGGCACCATGCAGGGCGGCTACAACATCGAAACGCTGGTCGCGCTGCTGGACGACGCCGAACTGGGCGCCGTCGCGGCCGAACAGCTCAAGCACACCCTGCTGATGTTCGATGCCTTCCACGATGTGGCCGAAAAAGCCAAGGCGGGCAACGCCCACGCCAAGGCCGTGCTGGAGTCCTGGGCTGCCGGCGAGTGGTTCACCAGCCGTCCGGCGATCGCCGACAAGTACACCCTGACCGTGTTCAAGGTGCCTGGCGAAACCAACACCGACGACCTGTCCCCTGCCCCGGACGCCTGGTCGCGCCCTGACATCCCGCTGCACGCCCTGGCCATGCTGAAGATGGCCCGCGACGGCATCGAGCCTTCGCAGCCAGGTTCGGTCGGCCCGCTGGCCCAGATCGAAGCGGTCAAGGCCAAGGGCTTCCCGGTTGCCTACGTCGGTGACGTGGTCGGTACCGGCTCCTCGCGTAAGTCCGCCACCAACTCGGTGCTGTGGTTCTTCGGCGACGACATCCCGTTTGTTCCGAACAAGCGCGCCGGTGGTTTCTGCTTCGGCACCAAGATCGCCCCGATCTTCTACAACACCATGGAAGACGCCGGCGCCCTGCCGATCGAGTTCGACTGCACCAACCTGGGCATGGGCGACGTCATCGACGTCTACCCGTTCAAAGGTGAAGTACGCCGTCATGGCAGCGACGAACTGGTCACCAGCTTCGAGCTGAAGACCGAAGTACTGCTCGACGAAGTCCGCGCCGGCGGCCGTATTCCGCTGATCGTTGGCCGTGGCCTGACCGAGAAAGCCCGTGCCGAACTCGGCCTGGGGGCTTCCGACCTGTTCAAGAAACCCGAGCAGCCAGCCGCTTCGACCAAGGGCTTCACCCTGGCGCAGAAGATGGTCGGTCGCGCCTGCGGCCTGCCGGAAGGCCAGGGCGTGCGTCCAGGTGCCTACTGCGAGCCGAAGATGACCACCGTCGGCTCCCAGGACACCACGGGCCCGATGACCCGCGACGAGCTGAAAGACCTGGCGTGCCTGGGCTTCTCCGCCGACCTGGTGATGCAGTCGTTCTGCCACACCGCGGCCTATCCGAAGCCGATCGACGTCACCACCCACCACACCCTGCCAGACTTCATCCGCACCCGTGGCGGCGTGTCGCTGCGCCCGGGCGACGGCATCATCCACAGCTGGCTGAACCGCATGCTGATGCCTGACACCGTCGGCACCGGTGGCGACTCGCACACCCGCTTCCCGATCGGCATCTCGTTCCCGGCCGGTTCCGGCCTCGTGGCCTTCGCCGCCGCTACCGGCGTCATGCCGCTGGACATGCCGGAGTCGATCCTGGTCCGCTTCAAGGGCAAGCTGCAGCCTGGCATCACCCTGCGTGACCTGGTCCATGCCATCCCTTACTACGCGATCCAGAAGGGCCTGCTGACCGTCGAGAAGAAAGGCAAGAAGAACGCCTTCTCCGGCCGCATCCTGGAGATCGAAGGCCTGAACGACCTGACCGTCGAGCAAGCTTTCGAGCTGTCCGACGCCTCGGCCGAACGTTCCGCCGCCGGTTGCACCATCAAGCTGCCAGAGAAGGCCATCGCCGAGTACCTGCAGTCCAACATCACCCTGCTGCGCTGGATGATCGGCGAAGGCTACGGCGATGCCCGCACCCTGGAGCGCCGCGCCCAGGCCATGGAAGCCTGGCTGGCCAAGCCTGAGCTGCTGTCGGCCGACGCCGATGCCGAATACGCCGAGATCATCGAGATCGACCTGGCCGACGTTAAAGAGCCTGTGCTCTGCGCGCCGAACGACCCGGACGATGCCCGCCTGCTGTCCTCGGTACAGGGCGAGAAGATCGACGAAGTGTTCATCGGTTCGTGCATGACCAACATCGGTCACTTCCGCGCCGCCGGCAAGCTGCTGGACAAGGTCAAGGGTGGTATCCCGACCCGTCTGTGGCTGGCCCCGCCAACCAAGATGGACGCCCACCAGCTGACCGAAGAAGGCTACTACGGCATCTACGGCAAGGCTGGCGCGCGCATGGAAATGCCAGGCTGCTCGCTGTGCATGGGTAACCAGGCACGTGTGCAGACCGGTTCCACCGTGGTCTCCACTTCGACCCGTAACTTCCCGAACCGTCTGGGCGACGCCACCAACGTGTACCTGGCCTCGGCCGAGCTGGCTGCTGTGGCTTCGATCATCGGCAAGCTGCCGACCGTCGAAGAGTACATGCAGTACGCGAAAGACATCGACAGCATGGCTGCCGACGTTTACCGCTACCTGAGCTTCGACCAGATCGCCGAGTTCCGCGAAGCGGCGGCCAACGCCAAGATCCCGGTGGTTCAGGCGTAAGCTGAGCAGTACGTTGTAAGCGAAAGCCCCGGTAGCGATACCGGGGCTTTTTTGTTGGCTTGTGTTGGCTTTGCTGGCCTCTTCGCGGCTAAAGCCGCTCCCACAGGAAACCCGAACTCTTCAAGATCACGATAGACCTGTGGGAGCGGCTTTAGCCGCGAAGAGGCCGGAACAGGCAGCCTCAGATAACGAACAGATCAACGAACCTGTGCACCGGCATGGCCTCCAGCGTCTGCTGATCCTTGCACACATCCAGGATCGCCTCACAACGCTGCCGCGCAAACCGCGTCGCCAGGTTCTCCCTGAACTTGGCCTCGAGCAACGGCATCCCCTCCTCCCGCCGCCGCCGATGCCCGATCGGGTACTCCACCACCACCTGGGGGGTGTGCGAACCGTCCTTGAAGAACACCTGCACGCCATTGGCGATGGAGCGCTTGTCGGCCTCCAGGTACTCGCGGCTGAAACGCGGCTCCTCGACGATCACCATCTTCTCGCGCAGTCGGTCGATGCTCGGGTGCGCGGCATGGAAGGCATCCTCGTAGTGCTCGGCCACCAGCTCGCCGAAGATCAGCGGCACGGCTGTCATGTACTGCAGGCAGTGGTCACGGTCTGCGGCGTTGGCCAGCGGCCCCTCCTTGGAAATGATGCGGATTGCCGACTCATGGGTGGTGATGACGATCCGGTCGATCTCGTGCAGGCGGTTGCGCACTTGCGGATGCAGGGTCACCGCGGCTTCGCAGGCGGTCTGGGCGTGGAACTCGGCGGGGAAACTGATCTTGAACAGCACATTTTCCATCACGTAGCTGCCCAACGGCTGCGGCAGGCGCAGTTCACGCAGCGGCTCGGGCTTGAGCGCCAGGTCCTTGTTGGTGTGGCTGAACGACACATCGTAGAAGCCCCACTGCCTGGCGGTCAGCGCGCCGGGCACGCCCATCTCGCCGCGCAGGGCGATATCGGCCAGGCGCACGCCGCGGCTGGAGGCATCCCCCGCCGCCCATGACTTGCGCGAGCCGGCATTGGGCGCATGGCGGTAGGTGCGCAGGGCCTGGCCGTCGACGAAGGCGTGGGACAGCGCCGACAGCAGTTGCTCGCGATTGGCGCCCATTAGCCTGGCGCAGACCGCCGTGGAGGCGACCTTGACCAGCAGCACATGGTCCAGGCCGACCCGGTTGAACGAGTTCTCCAGCGCCAGCACGCCCTGGATCTCGTGGGCCATGACCATGGCATCGAGCACCTCGCGCATGACCAGGGGCGCCTCGCCGATGGCCACGCGCTTCTGCGACAGGTGGTCGGTGACCGCCAGGATGCCGCCGAGGTTGTCCGAGGGATGGCCCCACTCCGCCGCCAGCCAGGTGTCGTTGTAGTCCAGCCAGCGGACGATGCAGCCGATATCCCAGGCGGCCTTGACCGGGTCGAGACGGTAGCTGGTGCCGGGTACGCGGGCGCCATGGGGAACGAGGGTGCCCTCGACCAGCGGGCCGAGGTGCTTGGTGCATTCGGGGAAGCGCAGGGCCAGCAGGCCGCAGCCCAGGGTGTCCATCAGGCAATGGCGGGCGGTGCTGAGGGCTTCGGGGGAATCGACGCGATAGCCGAGCACATAGTCGGCGAGGGTCTGCAGGACCTGGTCGTAGTCGGGGCGGGTGTTGAGGTCTACGTTTGCGCTCATATACAGCTCCCTTCTGGATTGCCGGGGCTGCTCTGCAGCCCTTTCGCGGCACAAGGCCGCTCCTACAGGGAGAGTGCAATCCTCTGTAGGAGCGGCCTTGTGCCGCGAAAGGGCCGCAAAGCGGCCCCAACCAACGAAAGCCGAACGCCACTGATGCCTTAGAAACTATCGCCAGGCACGCGCACCCAGCCCTCCATCAGCACCCGAGCACTTCGGCTCATGATTGCCTTGGTCACGGTCCATTGCCCGTCCACTCGACGCGCCTCGGCCCCGACCCGCAACGTCCCGGACGGATGGCCGAAACGCACGGCACTTCGTTCTCCGCCACCGGCGGCAAGGTTGACCAGCGTCCCCGGGATCGCTGCGGCAGTGCCAATCGCGACCGCCGCAGTACCCATCATCGCGTGGTGCAGCTTGCCCATCGACAGCGCACGCACCAGCAGGTCGACGTCCTCGGCGGCAACAACCTTGCCACTGGAGGAGGTATAGCCGGTCGGCGCTGCGACGAACGCCACCTTCGGCGTGTGCTGGCGTCCGGCGGCCTGGTCGATGTGCTCGATCAGCCCCATGCGCACCGCGCCATGGGCACGGATGGTCTCGAAACGCTGCAATGCCGCAGCATCGCCATTGATGGCGTCCTGCAGCTCGGTACCGGTATAGCCGATATCGGCGGCATTGACGAAGATGGTCGGGATGCCGGCATTGATCAGGGTCGCCTTGAAGGTGCCGACACCCGGCACCTCGAGGTCGTCGACCAGGTTGCCGGTGGGGAACATCGCCCCACCCTCACCGTCCTCGTCGGCGGCCGGGTCGAGGAATTCCAGCTGCACCTCGGCGGCCGGGAAGGTCACGCCGTCGAGCTCGAAATCGCCGGTTTCCTGCACCTCGCCTTCGGTGATCGGCACATGGGCGATGATCGTCTTGCCGATGTTGGCCTGCCAGATCCGCACGGTGGCGATGCCATTGCGCGGAATGCGCGCGGCATCGACCAGCCCGCTGCTGATGGCGAACGAGCCGACCGCGGCGGACAGGTTGCCGCAGTTGCCGCTCCAGTCGACGAAGGCTTTGTCGATCGAGACCTGGCCGAACAGGTAGTCGACGTCGTGGTCGGGCTTGATGCTCTTGGACAGGATCACTGTCTTGCTGGTGCTGGAGGTGGCGCCGCCCATGCCGTCGATCTGCTTGCCGTACGGGTCGGGGCTGCCGATCACCCGCAGCAGCAGGGCGTCGCGGGCCGGGCCAGGAATCTGCGCCTGCTCGGGCAGGTCCTGGAGGCGGAAGAACACGCCTTTGCTGGTGCCGCCACGGAGGTAGGTGGCGGGGATTTTTACTTGGGGTACGTGGGCCATTGTCGTGCTTCCTGATCTTTTCGTTTCGGCGAACATCCCTGGGGCTGCGTTGCAGCCCTTTCGCGGCACAAGGCCGCTCCTACAGGCGAGCGCGTCTCTCTGTAGGAGCGGCCTTGTGCCGCGAAAGGGCCGCAACGCGGCCCCGCTCACTCAGGCCGCGCCTTCCAGGAAGTCCTGGGCAAAGCGCTGCAACACGCCACCCGCCTCGTAGATCGACACCTCTTCGGCGGTATCCAGGCGGCAGGTCACCGGCACCTCGACACGCTCGCCGTTGCGTCGCGTCACCACCAGGGTCAGCGTCGCCCGCGGCGTGCGCTCACCGAGCACGTCGTACGTCTCGCTGCCATCCAGGCCCAGGGTCTTGCGGTCGGTGCCCGGCTTGAACTCCAGCGGCAGCACGCCCATGCCCACCAGGTTGGTGCGGTGGATGCGCTCGAAGCCTTCGGCGACGATCGCCTCGACACCGGCCAGGCGCACGCCCTTGGCTGCCCAGTCACGGGACGAACCCTGGCCGTAGTCGGCACCGGCAACGATGATCAGCGGCTGCTTGCGCTGCATGTAGGTCTCAATGGCCTCCCACATGCGGGTCACCTTGCCTTCCGGCTCGATACGCGCCAGCGAACCCTGCTTCACGCTGCCGTCGTCCTTGCGCACCATCTCGTTGAACAGCTTGGGGTTGGCGAAAGTGGCGCGCTGGGCGGTCAGGTGGTCACCGCGGTGGGTGGCATAGGAGTTGAAGTCCTCCTCTGGCAGGCCCATCTTCGCCAGGTACTCACCCGCGGCGCTGTCGAGCATGATGGCGTTGGACGGCGACAGGTGATCGGTGGTGATGTTGTCCGGCAGCACCGCCAGCGGGCGCATGCCGCGCAAGGTGCGCTCACCGGCCAGGGCGCCTTCCCAGTAAGGCGGGCGGCGAATGTAGGTGCTCATCGGGCGCCAGTCGTACAGCGGCGCGACCTTCGGCCCCTTGTCCTCCTCGATGGTGAACATTGGGATGTACACCTGGCGGAACTGCTCGGGCTTGACCGAGGCGCGCACCACGGCGTCGATCTCTTCATCGCTCGGCCAGATATCCTTCAGACGAATCTCCTTGCCGTCGACCAAGCCCAGCACATCCTTCTCGATATCGAAGCGGATGGTGCCGGCGATGGCATAGGCCACCACCAACGGCGGCGAAGCCAGGAACGCCTGCTTGGCGTACGGGTGGATGCGCCCGTCGAAGTTGCGGTTGCCCGACAGCACGGCGGTGGCGTACAGGTCGCGGTCGATGATCTCCTGCTGGATCACCGGGTCCAGCGCGCCGGACATGCCGTTGCAGGTGGTGCAGGCGAAGGCGACGATACCAAAGCCCAGTTGCTCCAGTTCCTGCTCCAGCCCTGCTTCCTTGAGGTACAGCTGCACGGCCTTGGAGCCCGGCGCCAGCGACGACTTGACCCATGGCTTGCGGACCAGGCCGAGCTTGTTGGCGTTGCGCGCCAGCAGGCCGGCGGCGATCACGTTGCGCGGGTTGCTGGTGTTGGTGCAGCTGGTGATGGCGGCGATGATCACCGCGCCATCCGGCATCTGCCCCGGCACTTCTTCCCACTGGCCGGCGATGCCCTTGGCCGCCAGGTCGCTGGTGGCCACCCGGGCGTGCGGGTTGGACGGGCCGGCCATGTTGCGCACCACGCTCGACAGGTCGAAGCTCAGGGTACGCTCGTACTCGGCCTTGGCCAGGCTGTCGGCCCACAGGCCGGTGGCCTTGGCGTAGGTCTCCACCAGCTGCACCTGCTGGTCATCGCGGCCGGTGAGCTTGAGGTAGTCGATGGTCTGCTGGTCGATGGCGAACATCGCCGCAGTGGCGCCGTATTCCGGGGCCATGTTGGAGATGGTGGCGCGGTCGCCCAGGGTCAGCGCGCTGGCGCCGGCACCGTGGAACTCCAGGTAGGCGCCGACCACCTTCTGCTTGCGCAGGAACTCGGTGAGCGCCAGCACCAGGTCGGTGGCGGTGATGTTCGGCGCCAGGCGACCGGTCAACTCGACGCCGACGATCTCCGGCAGGCGCATCCACGAGGCGCGGCCGAGCATCACGTTCTCGGCCTCCAGGCCGCCGACGCCGATGGCGATCACACCCAGGGCATCCACGTGCGGGGTGTGGCTGTCGGTGCCGACGCAGGTGTCCGGGTAGGCCACGCCGTGATCGTTGTGGATCACCGGCGACATCTTCTCCAGGTTGATCTGGTGCATGATGCCGTTGCCCGGCTGGATCACGTCGACGTTCTTGAACGCCTGCTTGGTCCAGTTGATGAAGTGGAAACGGTCTTCATTACGGCGATCCTCGATGGCGCGGTTCTTGTCGAACGCCTGCGGGTCGAAGCCACCGCATTCCACAGCCAGCGAATGGTCGACGATCAGTTGCACCGGCACCACCGGATTGACCGCGGCCGGGTCGCCGCCTTTGTCGGCGATGGCGTCGCGCAGCCCGGCGAGGTCGACCAGGGCGGTCTGGCCAAGGATGTCGTGGCACACCACGCGGGCCGGGAACCAGGGGAAATCGAGGTCGCGCTTGCGCTCGATCAGTTGCTCGAGCGATGCGTCGAGGGTGGCCGGATCGCAGCGACGCACCAGGTTTTCGGCCAGTACGCGGGAGGTATATGGCAAGCCGTCGTAGGCGCCGGGCTTGATCGCCTCGACCGCGGCACGGGCGTCGAAGTAGTCCAGGGCGGTGCCTGGCAGGTTCTTGCGGAATGCGGTGTTCATATCGTTATCGGGCTCGGTCACGGTATGCGGACTGCAGGTCAGGCCACGGGGGGCGCTGCGCGCCCCTTTCGCGGCACAAGGCCGCTCCTACAGATGTTGCGCCGCCCCCTGTAGGAGCGGCCTTGTGCCGCGAAAGGGCTGCAAGGCAGCCCCAGCGGCTTCAGCTCAACGCTGCTCGATCGGCACGAACTGGCGCTGCTCGACGCCGACATACTCGGCGCTCGGGCGGATGATGCGGTTGTTGGCGCGCTGTTCGAACACGTGCGCGGCCCAGCCGGTCAGGCGCGAGCAGACGAAGATCGGGGTGAACAGCTTGGTCGGGATGCCCATGAAGTGGTACGCCGAGGCATGGTAGAAATCGGCGTTGGGGAACAGACGCTTCTGTTCCCACATGGTCTTGTCGATGGCTTCGGAAACCGGGTACAGCACGGTGTCACCGACTTCGTCGGCGAGTTGCTTGGCCCAGCCCTTGATCACCTCGTTGCGCGGATCGGACTCTTTGTATATCGCATGGCCAAAGCCCATGATCTTGTCCTTGCGCTCGAGCATGCGCAGCAGCTCGGCGGTGGCCTCCTGCGGGGTCTGGAAGCGCTCGATCAGTTCCATCGCCGCCTCGTTGGCGCCGCCGTGCAGCGGGCCGCGCAGCGAGCCGATGGCCGCGGTCACGCAGGAGTACAGGTCGGACAGGGTCGAGGCGCAGACCCGGGCGGTGAAGGTCGAGGCGTTGAACTCGTGCTCGGCGTAGAGGATCAGCGAGACGTTCATCACCTTGACGTGCAGCTCGCTCGGCTTCTTGCCGTGCAGCAGGTGCAGGAAGTGGCCGCCGAGGGTGTCCTCGTCGCTGGTGCAATCGATACGCACGCCGTGGTGGGTGAAGCGGTACCAGTAGCACATCACCGCCGGGAACAGCGCCAGCAGGCGGTCGGTCTTCTCGCGCTGGGCGTCGAAGGTCAGTTCCGGCTCCAGGGTGCCGAGCACCGAGCAGCCGGTGCGCATCACGTCCATCGGGTGGGCATCGCGCGGGATGCGCTCCAGCACTTCCTTCAGCGCTTGCGGCAGGTCGCGCAGGCCCTTGAGCTTGTGCTTGTAGTCGGCAAGCTCGGCCTTGCTCGGCAGCTCGCCGTACAGCAGCAGGTAGGCGACTTCCTCGAACTCGGCGCCGGCGGCCAGGTCGCGCACGTCATAGCCGCGGTAGGTCAGGCCGGCGCCGGCCTGGCCGACGGTCGACAGCGCGGTCTGACCGGCCACCTGGCCACGCAGGCCCGCGCCACTGAGTACTTTTGCTTCGGCCATGGTGTTTCTCCTTTCTTGAATTTGTTATCGAAGTCTTGCTGGCTAATCCTGGTGACTTGTACCGGCCCTATCGCGGGGCAAGCCCGCTCCCACGAGGCCGGTACAGGCATTCGCTTACCCTTTTTTCTGCGCGAACAACGCATCGAGGCTCTGCTCGAAGGCGTGGTAGCCGATGGCATCGTAGAGCTCCATGCGGGTCTGCATGGTGTCGATCACGTTTTTCTGGGTGCCGTCGCGGCGCAGCGCGGTGTAGACGTTCTCGGCCGCCTTGTTCATGGCGCGGAAGGCCGACAGCGGGTACAGCACCAGCGACACGTCGACCGAGGCCAGTTCCTCGGTGGTGTACAGCGGCGTGGCGCCGAATTCGGTGATGTTGGCCAGGATCGGCGCCTTCACCCGGTCGGCGAAGGTCTTGTACATCGAAAGCTCGGTGATGGCTTCCGGGAAGATCATGTCGGCGCCGGCCTCGACGCAGGCCGCGGCCCGGTCCAGGGCGGCGTTCAGGCCTTCCACTGCCAGCGCGTCGGTGCGCGCCATGATCACGAAGCTGTCGTCAGTACGGGCGTCGACGGCGGCCTTGATGCGGTCGACCATCTCCTGCTGCGAGACGATCTCCTTGTTCGGGCGGTGGCCGCAACGCTTGGCGCCGACCTGGTCCTCGATATGAATGGCGGCAGCGCCGAACTTGCTCATCGACTTGACGGTGCGGGCGACGTTGAAGGCCGAGGCGCCGAAACCGGTGTCGACATCCACCAGCAGCGGCAGGTCGCAGACGTCGGTGATGCGCCGTACGTCGGTGAGCACGTCGTCCAGGCCGCTGATGCCCAGGTCCGGCAGGCCCAGGGAGCCGGCGGCGACACCGCCGCCGGACAGGTAGATGGCCTTGAAACCGGCGCGCTTGGCCAGCAAGGCGTGGTTGGCGTTGATGGTCCCGACCACCTGCAGCGGATGTTCGGCGGCGACCGCGTCACGGAAACGCTGGCCGGGCGTGCTCTTCACTGTCATGACTCACCTCGTGGGCTATTGTTGTCGGCACCTTGGTAGTGGCGCTCGATATTGCGTTTGGATGCGCCGATGTGGCGACGCATCAGGAGTTCTGCCAGTTCGCCGTCGCGAGCTTCGATGGCATCGAGAATGCGGTGGTGCTCGGCGAAGGCCTGGCGCGGACGGTTGGGCGTGCTGGAGAACTGGATGCGGTACATGCGCACCAGCTGGTACAGCTCGCCGCAGAGCATCTTGTACAGGGTCTGGTTGCCGCTGCCCTGGATGATCCGGTAGTGGAAGTCATAGTCGCCTTCCTGCTGGTAGTAGCCCTGCCCGGCCTGGAACGCGGCGTCGCGCTCGTGGGTGTCGAGCACGTGGCGCAGCTCGTCGATGGCCGCCTGGCTCATGCGCTCGGCGGCCAGTCGGCAGGCCATGCCTTCAAGGGATTCGCGGATTTCGTACAGTTCGATCAGCTCGGCATGGCTGAGCGACACCACCCGGGCGCCGACATGGGGCACGCGCACCAGCAGGCGCTGGCCCTCCAGGCGGTGAATCGCCTCGCGCAGCGGGCCGCGGCTGATGCCGTAGGTGCGCGCCAGCTCCGGCTCGGAGATCTTGCTGCCGGGGGCAATCTCGCCCTTGACGATGGCGGCCTGAATGCGCCGGAAGACGTGCTCCGAGAGGGTCTCGGTATCGTCCTGGGGCAGCGTGGTGGCCGGGGCTGTGTCCAGCATGATTGTCGACACCTTTAAAATCAGTGACGCCAAAACTAGCCAAATAGAGGTGCATAGTCAAAGACAAAAAGAACATTGTCGACAATCGTCTAATAACGAACTTACCCCGCGCTCATGCGGTCAGATCGCGGGCGCGCTGGCGTCAACACACCGGCGTGATAGAATGCCGCGCTCCTTCGGGAGCATGGATAGTGTGTCTGTCATCATTTCATGTTGTTGACAGATCAATGAGGACGCTTGGCCAGTCGCCTTGCCCTGAACCCAGCACAGCACCGCGCCAGGATTATGAGACTCAAACCCGCTTTATTGCTGCTCTGCCTGACCCTGCTGCCGGCGCTCGCGCCCGCGGCCGAAAAGACCGTGTACGGTCTGAACGAATACGCCCGTCTGGGCGACCTTGACCTGGAAGTAGCGGCCAAGCTCGACACCGGCGCCAAGACCGCCTCGCTCAGCGCCCGCGACATCAAGCGTTTCAAGCGCAACGGCGAGAGCTGGGTGCGCTTCTACCTGGCCATCGACGCCGCGCACAAGCACCCCATCGAACGCCCCCTGGCCCGCGTCAGCAAGATCAAGCGCCGCGCCGGGGACTATGATGCCGACTCGGGCAAGGCCTACACTGCCCGCCCGGTCATCGAACTCGACATCTGCATGGGCCAGACACGACGCACCATCGAGGTCAACCTCACCGACCGCAGCGCTTTCCAGTTCCCGTTGCTCATCGGTTCCGAGGCCCTCAAGCACTTCGGTGCGCTGGTCGACCCAAGCCTTAAATACGCGGCCGGCAAACCTGCCTGCGCCACCGAAGCTCCCAAAGCAGAGTAATTCCGATGCGCTCTCTTACCCTCCATCTGAAAGTCCTGATCACCGTCCTGGTAGTGCTGGGCATCGCGATCACGGCCTACCAGATCTTCGCCCTCGGCATCCCGGTGACCGAGGACGAGACCGACGACCTGTGGAACATCGACGCCAAGGTCGAGTTCGTCGCCAGCGCCAAGGATCCGGTCAAGGTGCAGATGTTCGTGCCCCCGCTGAACCGTGACTACGTGAGCCTCAACGAGAGCTTCATCTCCAACAACTACGGGGTCAGCGTCAACCGCGCCGACGGCAACCGCAAGGTGACCTGGTCGGCCCGTCGCGCCAGCGGCAACCAGACCCTCTACTACCGGCTGGTGCTGACCAAGCGCTACAGCAACGAAAAAGCCAAGATCAAGGGCCCGACCTTCCGCGACAGCCTGGCCGTCGAGGGCCCTGAGAAGATCGCCGCCGAAGCGCTGATGGCACCGATCCGCCAGCACTCGGCCGACGTCGAGACCTTCGTCAGCGAGACCATCAAGCGGGTCAACAATGCCAGCGACGACAACGCCAAGCTGCTGCTGGCCGGCGACAATTCGCCCATGAAAAAAGCCCAGGTCATCGACCTGCTGCTGTCCATTGCCCACGTGCCACTGGAGAAGGTCCACACCATCCGTCTGGTGGCCGACACCCCGCAGAGCCCCGAACTGTGGCTGCGCAGCTTCAATGGCAACGACTGGCTGTACTTCAATCCGGAGACCGGCGAGCAGGGCCTGCCCAGTGACCGCCTGCTGTGGTGGACCGGCGACGACAACCTGATCACCGTCGATGGCGGCAAGAAAGCCAACGTCACCTTCAGCATGAACAACAGCGAGATGAACGCCATCCGCCTGGCCAAGCTGACCGACGAGAACACCGACGCCGACTTCCTCGAGTACTCGCTGTACGGCTTGCCGCTGCAGACCCAGCAGACCTTCATGATCATGGTGATGATCCCGATCGGCGTACTGGTGATCCTGGTGCTGCGCAACCTGATCGGCATCCAGACCCTGGGTACCTTCACCCCGGTGCTGATCGCCCTGGCCTTCCGCGAGACCCAGCTGGGCTTCGGCATCATCCTGTTCACGGTGATCACCGCCCTGGGCCTGTCGTTGCGCTCGTACCTGGAACACCTGAAACTGCAAATGCTGCCACGCCTGTCGGTGGTGCTGACCTTCGTCGTGGTGCTGATCGCGGCCATCAGCCTGTTCAGCCACAAGCTGGGCCTGGAGCGCGGCCTGTCGGTGGCACTGTTCCCGATGGTGATCCTGACCATGACCATCGAGCGCCTGTCGATCACCTGGGAAGAGCGTGGCGGCGGCCATGCCATGAAAGTGGCCGTCGGCACCCTGTTCGCCGCCTCTATCGCGCACCTGCTGATGACCGTGCCGGAAGCGGTGTACTTCGTCTTCACCTTCCCGGCGGTGCTGCTGATCCTGGTGGGCTTCATGCTGGCGATGGGTCGCTACCGCGGCTACCGCCTGACCGAGCTCGTGCGCTTCAAGGCATTCCTGAAGAAGGCTGACGCCTGATGTTTGGCCTGATCAAGACGTGGAAAGCCCTGGAGGCCCGGGGCATCATGGGTATCAACCGGCGCAACGCGGACTACGTGTTGAAGTACAACAAGCGCCACCTGTACCCGATCGTCGACGACAAGATCATCACCAAGGAGCGCGCCCTGGCGGCCGGCATCCATGTGCCGGAGATGTACGGCATCATCGAAACCGAGAAGCAGATCGAGAAACTCGACGAGATCATCGGCGGACGCAGCGACTTCGTCATCAAGCCGGCCCAGGGCGCCGGCGGTGACGGTATCCTGGTGATCGCCGACCGCTTCGAGGACCGCTACCGCACGGTCTCGGGCAAGATCATCAGCCACGAGGAAATCGAGCACCAGATCTCCAGCATCCTCACCGGCCTGTACTCGCTGGGAGGGCACCGCGACCGCGCGCTGATCGAGTACCGGGTCACCCCGGACCAGATCTTCAAGAGCATCAGCTACGAAGGCGTGCCGGACATCCGCATCATCGTGCTGATGGGCTACCCGGTGATGGCCATGCTGCGCCTGCCGACCCGCCAGTCCGGCGGCAAGGCCAACCTGCACCAAGGCGCCATCGGCGTGGGCGTGGACCTGGCCACCGGCCTGACCCTGCGCGGCACCTGGCTGAACAAGATCATCAGCAAGCACCCGGACACCACCAACGCGGTGGACGGCGTGCAACTGCCGAACTGGGACGGTTTCATGAAGCTCGCCGCCAGCTGCTACGAGCTGTGCGGCCTGGGCTACATCGGCGTGGACATGGTCCTGGACCAGGACAAGGGCCCGCTGATCCTCGAGCTCAACGCCCGCCCCGGCCTGAACATCCAGATCGCCAACGACTGCGGCCTGACCCAGCGCACCCACGCCATCGAGGCGCACCTGGAGATGTTGGCCAAGGAAGGTCGCAGCGAGGATGCCGAGCAGCGCGTGAAGGTCTCGCAAGGGCTGTTCGGGCACGTCAACCCACTGTAACCGCGCTCCATGTAGGAGCAGCCTTGTGCCGCGAAAGGGCCGCAAAGCGGCCCCGACAATCTCTGCATCAACGCGGAAATCCCGGGGGCTGCCTTGCAGCCCTTTCGCGGCACAAGGCCGCTCCTACAGGGGGAATGCGCAGATCCAGATGGCGAATGTCGCTGCCAGCGCTAGGCGCATTTCCCGCACAGGTCTACAATCGCCCACCTCGCTTGTTCATCGCCGTCCATCCTGATGCCGACCTGTACGCTCCACCCCCTGCCCTACCAGCCCGACCCTGCCTTCTACTTCGAACGCCTGCGCCGCGCGCCCGGCGCGACCCTGCTCGACAGCGCCCGCCCAGGCGCCGAACGCGGCCGCTACGACCTGCTCAGCGCCTGGCCGCTGCAGCAGTTGCAGGCACGCCCCGAGGAAGACGGTCGCGACTACCTGCAGCGCCTACGCCAGGCCCTGGCCGACCTGGGGACGGCACAACTGCCCGAGGGCATCGAGCTGCCGTTTGCCGGCGGCCTGATCGGCTACCTGAGCTACGACTTCGGCCGGCGCCTGGAGCAGCTGCCGACGCATGCGGTCGACGACCTTGGCCTGCCCGACGCCCGGCTGGGGCTGTATGCCTGGGCACTGGTGTCCGACCATCGGCTGTGCAGCAGCCAGCTGGTGTTCCACCCAAGCCTGCCCGAGGACGAGCGGCAACGGCTCATCACCTTGTTCGAGGCCAGCACCCTGGGCGATAGCGGTGACTTCCACCTGCTCGCGCCGATGACCGGTGATCTTCGCCCCGAGCAATACCGGGCGGCGTTCGACCAGGTGCAGCGCTACATCCAGGCCGGCGACTGCTACCAGATCAACCTCACCCAGCGCTTTCGCGCACCCTGCCAGGGCGACCCGTGGCACGCCTACCAGGCCCTGCGCGCCGCCTGCCCGACGCCGTTTTCCGGCTACCAGCAGCTGGATGAAGGCACGGCGCTGCTGAGTTTCTCCCCCGAACGCTTCATCCGCGTCAGCCAGGGCGCGGTCGAGACCCGCCCGATCAAAGGCACCCGCCCACGCGCCGCCGACCCGGCCGAGGACGCGCGCAACGCCGCCGAGCTGCTGGCCAGCCCCAAGGACCGCTCGGAAAACCTGATGATCGTCGACCTGCTGCGCAACGACATCGGCCGTACCTGCCAGACCGGCTCGGTGAAGGTACCGGAGCTGTTCAGCCTGGAGAGCTACCCCAACGTTCATCACCTGGTCAGCAGCGTGGTCGGCCGCCTGGCCGCCGACAAGGACGCCCTGGACCTGATCGGCGGCAGCTTCCCCGGCGGCTCGATCACCGGCGCCCCGAAGATCCGCGCCATGCAGATCATCGACGAGCTGGAGCCGGCGCGCCGGGCGCTGTACTGCGGCTCGCTGCTGTATGTCGATGTGCGCGGCGAGATGGACAGCTCCATCGCCATCCGCAGCCTGCTGGTCAAGGATGGCCAGGTCAGTTGCTGGGGCGGCGGCGCGGTGGTGGCCGATTCGGACTGGCAGGCCGAATATGAAGAGTCGATCGCCAAGGTGCGAGTGCTGATGGAAACGCTGCAGGCCTTGTGATCGGCGGCGCCTGCTTCGCGGGCAAGCCCGCGCCCACAAGGCCTGCGCTACTGCCGGGATCACTCGACACCTGTGGGAGCGGGTTTACCCGCGAAAGGGCCCGCGCAGGCAGCACAAACCCTTGAGATAAACGTCTGCCCCGCCATTTTTTGTTACCATCTGACCACTACGAGCGCACAGCGCCACTCAACCGATGGAAACCGCCTGATGAGCCAACCCTTCGACGTCGCCGCCCTGGCCGCGACCTACGCCAGCAAGTCCCCGCAGGAGATCCTCAAGCTCGCCTTCGAGCATTTTGGCGATGACCTGTGGATCTCCTTCAGCGGCGCCGAGGATGTGGTGCTGGTGGACATGGCCTGGAAGCTGAACAAGCAGGTCAAGGTGTTCAGCCTCGACACCGGCCGCCTGCACCCGGAGACCTACCGGTTCATCGACCAGGTGCGCGAGCAGTACAACCTGCCCATCGAGATCCTCAGCCCGGATCGCGACAAGCTCGACCCGTTCGTCAAGGAAAAAGGCCTGTTCAGCTTCTACAAGGACGGCCACGGCGAGTGCTGCGGCATCCGCAAGATCGAACCGCTGCGCCGCAAGCTGGCCACCGTCAGCGCCTGGGCCACCGGCCAGCGCCGCGACCAGAGCCCCGGCACCCGCAGCCAGGTGGCGGCGCTGGAGATCGACAGCGCCTTCTCCACCCCGGAGCGCACCCTGTACAAGTTCAACCCGCTGGCGCAGATGACCAGCGAGGAAGTCTGGGGCTACATCCGCATGCTGGAACTGCCCTACAACAGCCTGCACGAGCGCGGTTTCATCAGCATCGGCTGCGAGCCCTGCACCCGCCCGGTGCTGCCGAACCAGCACGAGCGCGAAGGGCGTTGGTGGTGGGAAGAGTCGACGCAGAAGGAGTGCGGGTTGCACGCCGGCAACCTGATCAGCAAGGCTTGAAACAGCAGGGGCCGCTTCGCGCCCCTTTCGCGGCACAAGGCCGCTCCTACAGAGGGTTACGTTTCCCTTGTAGGAGCGGCCTCGTGCCGCGAAAGGGCCGCAAAGCGGCCCCAGCTATTTCAGATCAGTGCACCGGCAGCTCGACCCCTTCGAACAGCTCTTCGAGCTCCTGCTTGTTATGGCACTGGATCGCCTTGGCCATCACCTCACGGGTCAGGTGCGGCGCGAACTTCTCGATGAAGTCGCACATGAAGCCGCGCAGGAAGGTGCCGCGACGGAAGCCGATCTTGGTGATGCTGGCCTCGAACAGCTCGCTGGCGTCCAGGCACACCAAATCGCTGTCGAGCTTCGGGTCCACCGCCATCTTGGCCACGATGCCCACGCCCAGGCCCAGGCGCACATAGGTCTTGATCACGTCGGCGTCGGCGGCGGTGAATACCACCTTCGGCGTCAGGCCACGGTGATTGAACGCTTCGTCGAGCTTGGAACGGCCGGTGAAGCCGAACACGTAGGTGACGATCGGGTACTCGGCCACCGCCTCCAGGGTCAGCTTCGGCAGCTTGGTCAGCGGATGCCCCTGGGGCACCACCACGCAGCGGTTCCACTTGTAGCACGGCATCATGATCAGGTCGCCGAACAGCTCCAGTGCCTCGGTGGCGATGGCGAAGTCGACGGTACCGTCGGCCGCCATCTCGGCGATCTGCATCGGCGAACCCTGGTGCATGTGCAGGGCGACTTCCGGGTACTGCTTGATGAAGTTGCTGATCACCGGCGGCAGCGCGTAGCGCGCCTGGGTGTGGGTGGTGGCGATCGACAGGGTGCCCTTCTTCTCGTTGGAGAATTCCTGGGCGATCTGCTTGATGCTTTCGACCTTGCGCAGGATCTCGCCGGCGGTATTGATGATGCGCTCGCCCGCCGGGGTGACGCGGGTCAGGTGCTTGCCGCTGCGGGCGAAGACCTCGACGCCCAGCTCGTCCTCGAGCAGGCGGATCTGCTTGCTGATACCCGGTTGGGAGGTGTACAGGCTCTGCGCCGTCGCGGAAACGTTGAGGTCATGGTGCGCCACTTCCCAGATGTAGCGCAGTTGCTGAAGCTTCATAGATATCCCTCAAAGGCGGTAGGTCACCGGCGCGCCGGCAGCGACGAGTTATAACTATATTAGTGGCTTGAGAAATAAATCTAGAACTATTTTGTTACGTTCGCTGGAAAAAGTCCTACCGCTAGGCTCACGATTTCCTACGTCCAAGATGGTGAGCCAACGGCACCATGTACACCGGCACCGGTGACAGCTGCAGCAGCCGCACCGCCGTGCGGCCGATCGGCACATCCACCCCCGCGCCGGCGCTGTGGCTGCCGAAGATCAGCAGGTCGACCGACAACCGCTGGGCCTGCTCGAGGATCACCTGGGCCGGATCGCCCTGGCGCACCCGCACCGCGCGGATCAATGCCAGGTCGGCCGGCTCGGTCATCTCGTCGCGAAAGTTCTCCAGCACCCGCTGCTCGATATTGGCCATGACCGTGTTGACGCCCTCGCTGTGCAGCGCATCGAGGGTCTGCTCATCGAGGTAGCTCTGCAGCAACGATTCGGCGAACTGGCCCATGGGCTCCACGGCATGAATCACATACAGCTCTGCGTTGAAGGTCCGCGCCAGGGCCAGGGCGTGCTGCATGATGAAGGGCGCATAGACACCGAGGTCAGTGGCAAACAGCATGGAACGGATCATTCGACCTCCTCGACTGCCGCGACGGCAGAGCAAGCTTGAGCTTAGCAGCGCCATCGGCGGTCGCCTGGCCGTCCGGCGCACAGCCGCCGCGGGCTTCAGGCCTGCTGATTGCGCCGGTCGATGAACGCCAGGGCCTGGTACAACGCCTCCATGCGCGGCAACGCGCAACCGGCCGCGCGGGCCCGGGCCAGGGGCTCGGCATAGATCGCCTGCAGCTCCAGCGGCCGCTGCTGGACATGGTCGTGGTACATGCTCGGCCAGTAGTCCGGCATCTTCTCGGTGATTCGGAACAGGTGCTCGGCATAGCCCGCCGGCAGCTCGCGGCCACTGGCCTTGGCGCCCGCCACCACTTCGGCCATCAACGCCTGGATCAGCGCGCGGCTGTCGGCATCGCCCATCAAGGGCGTGGTGCTGGCCTGCAGCAACACCGAAAGGCCGTTGTAGGGCACGTTCCACACCAGCTTCTGCCAGCGCGCCTGATCGAGGTCGGCCATGGCCTGGGAATCGATGCCCGCGGCCCGGAACAGCCCGGCGCCCTCCTCCACCACGGCAGCCCCGCCGTCCTGCGCAGGACCACTGTGATAGCCCAGGTTCACCGCGCCCAGCGACTGGTGGCGGATAACACCGAGGCCCTCGCGATTGGCGCAGATGAAGCACAGGCCGCCGAGCAGGTGCAGGTCCGGGCGCAAGGCCGGGCGCAACTGCTCCTCGACGCCAAGGCCGTTCTGCAGCAACACCACCCGGGCATCGGGCGCCGCGGCCTGCACGATCAAGGGCGCCAGCTCCGCGTTGCTGGTGGCCTTGGCACCCACCAGCAGCCAGTCGCAGGGCGGCATGTCGGCGGCAGAGGCGTAGGCCTGCACCGGCATGTGCACCTGGCCATGCACCGCGCTGTCCAGGCGCAGCCCCTGCTCGCGCACGGCCAGGTATTCGCTGCGCAACAGAAAGTGCACGTCGAAGCCGGCGCGGGCCAGCATCAGGCCGTAGAATCCACCGATTGCGCCGCTGCCGATGATGCCGATGCGGGGATTGCCAATGCGAGGGTCGAGGGACGCCATGCCGTGCTCCTGAGCGAGAGTCATTGTTGTGGGTCAGCCACTATACCCGCGTGCCGGCCATCGCGACCAAATCCTCCCAGCCGACATCGAACCGCCCGCAAACGCCACCCGATGGGCAAAAACCCCGTATCGACGGGCCCCAGCCCATTGTCGCGCCCCCGCTAACGCGCTAAGGTTCGGCCTCCCCGCTGCGAATAATCTGCTGCTGGGCCGCACGGGGATCGCTGGCGGCCGGCACCCGTGACCTGACGAGTAACACGATGGCTGATTTACCGATCGATGACCTTAACGTTGCCTCCAACGAGACCTTGATCACCCCCGATCAGCTCAAGAAGGAAATCCCCCTCAGCGCCAAGGCCCTGCAGACCGTGACTGCCGGCCGTGAAGTGGTGCGCAACATCCTCGACGGCAAGGATCATCGCCTGTTCGTGGTGGTCGGCCCCTGCTCGATCCACGACATCAAGGCCGCCCACGAGTACGCCGAGCGCCTGAAGGTGCTGGCCGAGGAAGTCTCCGACACCCTGTACCTGGTCATGCGCGTGTACTTCGAGAAGCCGCGGACCACCGTCGGCTGGAAAGGCCTGATCAACGACCCGTACCTGGACGACTCGTTCAAGATCCAGGACGGCCTGCACATCGGTCGCCAACTGCTGCTGGACCTGGCCGAGAAGGGCCTGCCCACCGCCACCGAAGCGCTCGACCCGATCTCCCCGCAGTACCTGCAGGACCTGATCAGCTGGTCGGCCATCGGCGCCCGCACCACCGAATCCCAGACCCACCGCGAGATGGCCTCGGGCCTGTCCTCGGCGGTCGGTTTCAAGAACGGCACCGATGGCGGCCTGACCGTGGCCATCAACGCCTTGCAGTCGGTGTCCAAGCCGCACCGATTCCTGGGCATCAACCAGGAAGGCGGCGTGTCCATCGTCACCACCAAGGGCAACGCCTATGGCCACGTGGTGCTGCGCGGCGGCAACGGCAAGCCCAACTACGACTCGGTCAGCGTCGCCCTGTGCGAGCAGGATCTGGTCAAGGCCAAGATCAAGCCCAACATCATGGTCGACTGCAGCCACGCCAACTCCAACAAGGACCCGGCCCTGCAGCCGCTGGTCATGGAGAACGTCGCCAACCAGATCCTCGAAGGCAACCAGTCGATCATCGGCCTGATGGTCGAGAGCCACCTGAACTGGGGCTGCCAGGCGATTCCGAAAAACCTCGACGAACTGCAGTACGGCGTGTCCGTCACCGATGCCTGCATCGACTGGGCGGCCACCGAGAAGACCCTGCGCAGCATGCATGCCAAGCTCAAGGATGTACTGCCCAAGCGCCAGCGCGGCTAAAAGACGTGCAAACGAAAACGCCGGGCAATGCCCGGCGTTTTCATGTGTGCCGTGTCAGGCCTTGCTCGAATGCCGCTGCTGACGCTCCATGTAGCGCTCGACGTAGGAGCACGACGGGATCACCGTGTAGCCCATCTGCTCGGCGTACTCCAGCGCCCTCTCGGTGAGTGCGGCGGCAATCCCGCGACCGCGCAGGGCATTGGGGACGAAGGTGCGATAGATGTCCAGCGTCTGCTTGCCCAGGTCCATGTACGTCAGATAGGCCCGGTGACCGTCCACGGTGGTCTCGAACTGATGACCGGCCTGGTCATGGTGGATGGTCAGCGTTTCGCTCATCACTACTCCTCGCAGGTCTTGTCGGCAGACCCTTACCTTACCGATATGGTTTATCCGGCGGAGGAACCTCTACGCCACCTGTTGCCCCTTCGACAGCAGCGCGACCGGGATCGTTCTGCATCGATGGCCCCCTCAAATAGTAGGCGGCACCAGCGAGAATGCTCAAGCTGTGCAGAATGAAAATGCTGACAGCCATCCGCCCGAGGCCCGGCAACAGCAACCGGATGTTCAAGGGCTAAGACGCCGGTCGACAGTTAAAGTCACCCTTAGTTCAACAAAAAAGTTCCTGTACTACAATCGCTTGCGAAGGCTGGCCAGGATTTTCACACTTTGTTTACAAACCCCGTCGCCGGGGCCGTCCACAGCATTTTTTTTGCAGTTCTTGCGCTCAGTCAGTTTACTTACTACAAGTAATGGGTACTATGTACGCCGGCCAGTTTCTCTTTTCCGAGAGATGGCTATTTAATAGAAAGTCCTTGAAGGGGAACACGATGAACAACGTTCTGAAATTCTCTGCTCTGGCTCTGGCCGCAGTTCTGGCTACCGGTTGCAGCAGCGTATCCAAAGAAACCGAAGCTCGCCTGACTGCTACCGAAGACGCAGCAGCTCGCGCCCAGGCTCGTGCAGACGAAGCCTACCGCAAAGCTGACGACGCTCTGGCAGCTGCTCAGAAGGCTCAGCAGACCGCTGACGAAGCCAACGAGCGCGCTCTGCGTATGCTGGACAAAGCCAGCCGCAAGTAATAATCCTCACGGATTGTTATGGAGCCGACCCACTTGTGGGTCGGCTTTTTTATTGCCTGCAAAAAAGCCAGGTGATGCCGCCCAAACAACTGGGGCCGCCTGGCGACCCACCCCGGGACAAGCCTATGCCTAAAGGCATGGCGTTTACCGTACCTGTAGGAGCGGGCTTGTCCCGCGATGGGCCGCAAGGCGGCCCCAAAGTGCCCCGCTAGTTGCCAGCGGGCAATCGCTTACTGCAGTTCTGGCGGAATGCTCGACACCATCGGCGCGCTTGCACCATTGGTTGGCACGGCGATCTCGACCGGCATGCCGTCTTCGGCCGCCACCACATCGCGAACCATGTCCCAGTTCATGCGCAAGTTGTTGGCCAGGTCTTCACGCTTGAGCAACGCATTGATGACCGCGGTGTGCTTGTCGACCACCGACGGATTGCCGTGGTCGTCCAGCGGTGTATGCGCCTCGAGATAGACCTTGCCGGCACTGATGCCGAACTTGTACGGCTCGTTGATGATGCGCACCGGGGTACCCACCGGAACCATCTTCGACAAGGTCAGCACGTTGTTGTTGAGCATGCGGAAGCAACCGTGACTGGTGCGCATGCCGATGCCGAACTTCTTGTTCGAGCCGTGGATCAGGTAGCCCGGTACACCCAGGGTGAACTTGAACGGCCCCAGCGGATTGTCCGGCCCTGCTGGCACCACCGTCGGCAGGATGTCGCCATCGGCGGCGTGCTCGGCGCGAATCGAGGCTGGCGGGGTCCAGGTCGGGTTCGGCGTCTTGGCGGTAATCTTGGTGTTGGCGATCGGCGAACCCCAGCCCTCGCGACCAATACCCAGCGGGAAGGTGTGCACCACGTTCTGCCCTTTCGGGTAGTAGTACAGGCGATATTCGGCCAGGTTGATGACGATGCCTTCACGCGGGCCCGGCGGCAGGATGTAGCGGGTCGGCAGGACGATTTCGGTACCGGCGCCCGGCAGCCAGGGATCGACGCCCGGGTTGGCGGCTATCATCTCGAGGTAGCCGAGGTCGTTGGCGGTGCCGATGTCGGCGAAGGTGTCCTCGTACTTGGCCTTGATGGTATGGACCTGGCCGACGACGTCTTCACCGGGAGCTGGCAACGGCAGTTCCAGCGCAACAGCGGGGCCTGTCGCCAGCAGGGCGGCCAGGGTCAGGCTACGGGTGACGGCGGGAAAGCGCGGCAACATCCGGGAAATCCTTCGAAAGATCAGTCAAGACAACGATTGTACACCCGCGCCCAAACGAGCGGGAGGCGCAAGCGTTTCAGATGATGAAAGGCGCTCAGAGTTCCGGCCACACCGGGCGCATGCCGCGCCGCTGGGCATCGAGGATCGCCCGGCACAGCGGGCACAGGCGCTCGTCGCGGTAGATCGCCCGCTCCACACCCGACCAGCGCGGCTGCGCCGGCAGCAGGCCACCGCACAAGGTACGGTCGACCGGCACGCCCAGCTCGAGCTGGCGGGCGGCCAGGTGGATGCGCACTTCCTGGCAGGCAAACAGGTCGAGCTGCTCATCGGGCTCGATCAGTTGATAGGCGTACAGGGACCAGGCGGGGCGCGGCATCGGGGGCACTCGAAACGGGGGGCGCAACATTAGCCGAAAGCGGCCCCCGATAAAAGCGTCACAGCAAGGGTTTTATCGCCGGCCAGGCATTTTCCAGCAGGCGCTGCTGGGCGGTCGCCGCCGGGTGGATGCCATCGGCCTGCATCAGCTCCGGCACCCCGCCCACGCCTTCGAGGAAGAACGGCACCAGCGGCACCTTTTTATCGGCGGCCAGCTGTTCATAGACCTGGGCGAATGCCGTGGTGTAGCGCACGCCATAGTTCGGCGGCAGGCGCATGCCCAGCAGCAGCACCTTGGCACCGGCCTGGCGAGACTGATCGATCATCGCGGCAAGATTCTGTTGCAATTGTTGCGGCGGCTGGCCGCGCAGGCCATCGTTGCCTCCCAGCTCCAGCACCACCAGGTCCGGCTTGTGCGCCGCAAGCAGCGCCGGCAGCCGCGCCTGGCCACCTGCGCTGGTGTCGCCACTGATCGAGGCATTGACCACCTGGTCGTCGAAACCCTCTTTCTTCAACTGCTGTTGCAGCAGGTTGACCCACCCCTGGCGGGTATCCAGGCCAAAACCGGCGCTGATACTATCGCCGACAACCAGCAGCGTTCCCGCCGCCGCGCCCTGGGCCAGGCAACACAGGGCCAGGCCGGCACTCAACCACCACATTCGCATCGGATTCTCCATGGGCCCCAGCATTCTCGTTGCGCAGAACCTTAGCAAAGTGGTCCCCAGCGCGGAAGGCGACCTGACCATCCTCCACGCCCTCTCCCTCGACCTCGCCCAGGGCGACAGCCTGGCCATCGTCGGCGCCTCCGGCTCCGGCAAGTCCACGCTGCTGGGGCTGCTCGCCGGGCTCGACCGGCCCAGCGCCGGCAAGGTGATCCTCGCCGGCCACGACCTCGGCCTCCTCGACGAGGACCAGCGTGCCCGGGTGCGCGCCGAGCACGTAGGCTTCGTGTTCCAGTCGTTCCAGTTGCTCGACAGCCTCAACGCCCTGGAGAACGTCATGCTGCCGCTGGAGCTGGACGGTCGGCGCGATGCCCGCGAACACGCCCGCGACCTGCTCGAGCGGGTCGGCCTGGGCAAGCGCCTGAGCCATACCCCGCGCCAGCTCTCCGGCGGCGAGCAGCAGCGGGTGGCAATCGCCCGCGCCTTCGCCGCGCAGCCGGCGGTGCTGTTCGCCGACGAGCCCACCGGCAACCTCGACAGCCACACCGGCGAGCGCATCAGCGACCTGTTGTTCGAGCTGAACCAGGAGCGCGGCACCACCCTGGTGCTGGTGACCCACGACGAGCGCCTGGCCAAGCGCTGCCGTCGCCTGATCCGTCTGGATGCCGGTCGCCTGGTGGCGCCCCTGGAGCCCTGATGACCCGCCTATCGTTCCCGCGACTGTGTGTCCTGGCCCTGCGCCAGTTGCTGCGCGATGCCCGCGCCAGCGAAGTACGCGTGCTGTTCTTCGCCTTGCTGGTGGCGGTGGCGGCCAGTACCGCCATCGGCTACTTTGGCGCCCGCCTCAACGGCGCCATGCAGTTGCGCGCCAGCGAGTTCCTCGGCGCCGACCTGGTCCTGCAGGGCAGCGCCCCGCCCAGCGCGCAGCAGATCGCCGATGGCACGGCGCTGGGCCTGAGCCATGCGCGGGTGGTGGAATTCACCAGCGTGGTCGGCGCCGACAACGGCATCCAGCTGTCCAGCATCAAGGCCGCCGACCCCGCCTACCCCCTGCGCGGCCAGTTGCGCAGCGCGGCGGCGCCCTACGCCGAGGAAACACCTGGTGGCGGCCCCGCGCCGGGCGAAGCCTGGGTCGAGCCGCGCCTGCTCGCGGCGCTGGGCCTGGCCATCGGCGACAGCATCGACGTGGGCATGAAGACCCTGCGCATGAGCCGCGTGCTGACCTACGAGCCCGACCGCGCCAACAATTTCTACAGCCTGACGCCACGGGTGCTGATGAACCTCGCCGACCTCGACGCCACGGGGGTGATCCAGCCCGGCAGCCGGGTCAGCTACCGCGACCTGTGGCGCGGCGATATCGATGCCCTGCAACAGTACCGGCAGACAGCGGAACAAAGCCTGGCAGCCAATCAGCGCCTGCTCGACACCCGCGACGGCAACCGGCAGATCGGCGGCGCCCTGGGCAAGGCCGAGCGCTACCTGAACATGGCCAGCCTGGTGGCGGTGCTGCTGGCTGGCGTCGCCGTGGCCCTGTCGGCCAGCCGCTACGCCGCGCGGCGCCTGGACGCCAGCGCCCTGTTGCGCTGCCTGGGACTATCCCGGCACCAGGCCCTCGGCCTCTACAGCCTGCAACTGGCCATGCTCGGCGTCGTCGCCGCGCTGGCCGGCGCCCTGCTCGGCTGGCTGGCGCAGCTGGGGCTGTTCCGCCTGCTCGAAGGCCTGCTGCCCAGCCAGGTGCCACCCGGCGGACTCACCCCGGCGCTGGCCGGCATCGGCACCGGGCTGGTGGCCCTGGCCGGCTTCGCCCTGCCGCCGCTGGCGGCCCTTGGTCGCGTGCCGCCGCTGCGTGTGCTGCGCCGCGACCTGCTGCCGCTGCCACCGAGCAGCTGGCTGGTGTATGGCGCCGCCCTGCTCGCCCTGGGTCTGATCATGTGGCGCCTGAGCCTGGACCTGCTGCTGACCTTCGCCCTGCTCGGCGGCGGGCTGATCGCCGCCTTGCTGCTGGGTGGATTGCTGTTGCTCGGCCTGCGCAGCCTGCGCCGGTTGCTGGGCGGCGCACCGCTGGCCTGGCGCCTGGGGCTCGGGCAACTGCTGCGCCACCCGCTGGCCGCCGCCGGCCAGGCCCTGGCCTTCGGCCTGATCCTCCTGGCGATGGGCCTGGTCGCCCTGCTGCGCGCGGAACTGCTCGACACCTGGCAGGCGCAGTTGCCCAAGGATGCGCCCAACCATTTCGCCCTGAACATCCTGCCCGACGAGCGCCAGCCGTTCACCGAGCGCCTGGCCCAGATCAACGCCAGCGCCGCACCGCTGTACCCGGTGATTCCCGGCCGCCTGACCCATATCAACGAGCAGCCGGTGCGCCAGCTGGTCAGCAAGGAATCCACCGGCGAACGCGCCATCCAGCGCGATCTCAGCCTGACCTGGGCCGCCGAACTGCCCCAGGGCAATGCCCTGAGCGCCGGCCAATGGTGGCAGCAGGCGCCCGCCGGTGATGAAGTCCCCGGGGTTTCCGTGGAAGCGGAGCTGGCGCAGAGCCTGCACCTGCAACTGGGCGACCTGCTGACCTTCGACATCGGCGGCCAGCAGCGCCAGGCCCGGGTCAGCAGCCTGCGCAGCGTGCACTGGGACAGCTTCCAGCCCAACTTCTACATGATCTTCCAGCCGGGCACCCTGCAAGGCCTGCCCACCACCTACCTCACCAGCTTCTACCTGGCGCCGGGCCACGACCAGGAGATCGTCGCCCTGTCCCGGGCCTTCCCGGCGGTGACCGTGCTGCAGGTCGACGCGCTGCTGGCGCAGCTGCGCAGCATCCTCGCCCAGGTCACCCTGGCGGTGGAGTATGTGCTGCTGTTCGTGCTGGCGGCGGGGCTGGCGGTGCTGTTTGCCGGCCTGCAGGCGACCCTCGACGAGCGCATCCGCCAGGGTGCCCTGCTGCGGGCGCTGGGGGCGGCGCGCCCGTTGCTGGTCAAGGCGCGGCGCATCGAGTTCGGCCTGCTCGGCGCGGCCAGCGGTGTGCTGGCGGCACTGGGGTGCGAGCTGATCACCTGGGCGCTGTACCGCTACGCCTTCGACCTGCACTGGGCACCGCATCCGTGGCTGCTGGCGCTGCCGCTGGCCGGGGCGGTGCTGGTGGGCGCAGCCGGGGTGATCGGCACGCGTCGCGCGCTCAATGCCAGCCCGTTGGCGGTGTTGCGCGAGGGGTGAATATTCGGAGGCTTACGCTTCCCCCTGTAGGAGCGGCCTCGCGCCGCGAAAGGGCTGCGTAGCGGCCCCAGCGATCGTTGCCTTGATGCTGATATCCCGGGGCCGCTTCGCAGCCCTTTCGCCGCGCAAGGCCGCTCCTACAGGAGTCGCCAGCTAGAGGTTGTAGCGGATGCTGTTCACATACCAGGTCGCCTCGCCCGTGGGCGTGTGCACCAGCACTTCGTCACCCTCCCCCTTCTTTAGCAGGGCCCGGGCCATTGGTGAGTCGATGGAGATGTAGTCGTTGCGCCCGTGGATCTCGTCATAGCCAACGATGCGAAAGCGCAGCTGCTCGCCGTCATCGTTCTCGATCTCCACCCAGGCACCGAAGAACACCTTGCCTTCCTGTTGAGGCGAGTACTCGACCACCTTGACGTCTTCCAGGCGCTTGCGCAGGTAGCGCACGCGGCGGTCGATCTCGCGCAGCAGCTTCTTGTTGTACTGGTAGTCGGCGTTCTCGCTGCGATCGCCCAGCGATGCCGCCCAGGTGACCTTCTGGGTGATTTCCGGGCGATAGACCCGCCACAGGTGGTCAAGCTCCTGCTTCAGCGCAGCATGGCCTTCAATGGTGATGATGTTGGTGCTCAACGACTGTCTCCTCAGTGCATCCGCAGCGGGCGACAGGCGCCCACCGGGAGACCGAGCTTAGCGAAAAAAGGCTGGACGCGACACGCCGCTCAACGGCGGGTGATCAACCCCTGGCGGGCAATGCGGGTGAGCTGGCCGATGACCTCGGCGGCCTCTTCTGCTGCGGGCGCCTGGATCACAGCCAGGTCGAAGCGGTCGTTGCCGTACTGGTCGAGCTGTTCACAGCTGTCGGAGAACTGGATGAGGAAGGCACAGGCCTGGCCCTTGCGTCGGGAAAAGCCATCGAGATTGCGCAAAAGCGTGGGTTGATGCTGGCCGCCGAGCAGGATGCGCGGGGTACGGGAAGCCTGGTTCTTGGCCAGGGGGGTCAAGCAGACACTGGTACGTGGGCAACTCATGGAGTCTCTCTCCGCCTCGCTGTTCCCGCTGGGCAGCGGTGGGAGGCGTCACCGAACCAGCGCTTTAGCGGTATTTCGGATGACCCGTCGGGGCCTCTCCTGCGCCCCGCAAGTAGCTGTTTAAATCGGCGCAATCGGTATGCTAGAGGCAGACGCATGAAGTTACAAGCGCTTGTGCAAAAGCAATCGCGGGGCCAGCCCGCTCCCACAAGCTTCGTGGGAGCGGGCTGGCCCCGCGATTGACGATCAGCGTGCGATCAGGCGGTCCAGCGACAGGCGACCGGCACCCTCGATCAGCACCGCCACGGTACCGGCCATCAGCGCCAGGGCGAACTCGTAGCCGTTGTTGGACATGAACAGCCCGTTGCCGATATGCACCGAGAAGATCGCCACCACCAGGGTCACGCTCAGTGCCAGCGCCGCCGGGCGGGCCAGCAGGCCGACCACCAGGGCCAGGCCGCCGAAGAACTCGGCGCTGCCGGACAGCAGGGCCATCAGGTAGCCTGGGGCCAGGCCGATGCTTTCCATCCACTGGCCGGTGCCTTCCAGGCCGTAGCCACCGAACAGGCCGAACAGTTTCTGCGCGCCATGGGCCATGAAGATGATGCCGACCAGGATACGCACGACGCTCAGGCCATAACCGGCGCGGGTGGTGAACAGGGCATTGAGGGAGTGATTCATGTTTGCTTCCTTGTTTGAGCAGGTGTGTGTTGGATGAGCGCCATCTTAATCAAATCATCGAATAAGAAAATCGCAATAATCGCGTAAATTCTATCGAGCAATTAGATTTATCTAGCGCTTCGCCACACGCTCCAGGGAAGCCCGCTCTCGGTTGAACGCGAGGAAGTACTTGTTGACGCTGTTGACGAAGTTCACCGGCCCCATGCCCACCTGCTCCATGGCGATGCGCTCGGTCTGGAAGAACCACTGGTTGCCATTAAGCCCACGCCGCCGTGCTTCGGCACGCATGGCCTGGACCCGCTCCGGCCCGAGGTTGTAGGCGGCCAGGATGAAGGCCATGCGCTCGCGCTCGTTGAGCTGCGGGCTGGCGAAGAACTTGCGGCGGATCAGTGCCAAATAACGGGCGCTGGCCTGGACATTGCCGTCCACCGTGGCGGTGTTGCTCACCCCCACCCGCTGGGCCGCCGACGGGGTGATCTGCATCAGCCCGTGGGCGCCACCGGTGCCGCGTGCCTTGGGGTCGAGGGTCGACTCCTTGAACGCCAGGGCGGCCAGATTCAGCCAGTCGAACTGCTGATCGCCACCGTGCTTCTGCAGCACCGGGCGCACCGACTCCAGGCGCTGGCGATCCTGTCGAGCCAGCGGGTTGTGCACCCGGTACTGGCGCCGGTAGATGCGTTCGAAGGCCGCGTCCTGGTTGTCCGGCGCGCGGTAGGTGGCGAGAAAGCGATCCACTGCCGCCTGCAGCATCGGCGCGTCCTGGCGCACATACCAGCGCATAGCCTGGGGCGGGGCCAGCTGCAGCTTGCTGTCCACCCGCAGGCGCGGCATCACCCGCGCCCAGCGCTGGGCGATCGGCCGCTCCACCACGGTCAACGGGTAGATGCCGGCCTGGACCATCTCCAGCACATCCTCCACCGCCAGCGTCGGGTCGACCCATTCCACCTTGATCGGTGCCCGCTTGCGCAGGGCCAGCTGCTGGTTGATCGCCTGGATCGCCGCGCCCGCGGCACTGGCGGTGGTCAGGGCGACGGTGCGCCCGGACAACTGCTCGGGGCGGCTGTAGCCGCGCTCGCCCTTGCGCCCGACCAGTTGCAGCGGCACCTGGTCGACCACCGGGGCACTGACGCCAACTCCGCGCACCACGCTCGGGTCGAGCAGCTCGCCGGGGGCGGCAAGATCGCCCTCGCCGCGCTGCAATGCCGCAAGCAGCTGCTCCTTGGCGCGGGGGATGATCTTCAGGGTGATTTCCTGGCCGTCGGCGACCCGGGCATTGAGGGCATGCTCCAGGGCGCGCAAGCGGTAGTACTCGACCCCTACCGGCTCACCCTTGACCTCGCCGGAGCTGTTGCGGCTCTGGTTGACCAGCACCCGCAGCACCTTGCTCGAACGGATCTGCGCCAGGTCACGCGCCTGGCTGGCCGGCACATGCTGTTGCGGCCCGGCTTCGCCGGCAGCGGCCGGCACGGCGGCCAGCGGCCCGGACAGCAACAGGCAAGTCAAAAAGGTTCGCAACATGGGGATAAGGGTCCGAGAGCGGTTGGCGGGCACCATGTGCTGTGATCGATCCGTGATAAATGACCGCAACAGACCACGGCAAACGTTTGAAGTTCTTGGTTTTTTCTCGATATCCCGGTTTTTGCTATGCTGGCCGCCCCGCGGCACGAGGTAGCACCATGCAACTGATCGATATCGGCGTCAACCTGACCAACAGCAGTTTCCACGACCAGCAGGCCGCCATCGTCGAGCGCGCCGTGGAGGCCGGCGTGGCACAGATGGTCCTTACCGGCACCAGCCTGGACGTCAGCACCGAGGCCCTGGAACTGTGCCAGCGCCTGGACGAACCTGGCCAGCGCCTGTTCAGCACCGCCGGGGTGCACCCTCACGACGCCAGCCACTGGAGCAGCGGCAGCGAACGCCAGCTGCGCGAACTGCTCGCCCAGCCACGGGTGGTGGCCGTGGGCGAATGCGGCCTGGACTTCAATCGCGACTTTTCCCCGCGTCCGGCCCAGGAAAAAGCCCTGGAAGCGCAGTTGGCACTGGCGGTCGAACTGCGCCTGCCGGTGTTCCTCCACGAGCGAGAGGCCAGCGAGCGCCTGCTGGCAATCCTCAAGGACTACCGCGACCAGTTGCCCGCCGCCGTGGTGCACTGCTTCACCGGCGAGCGCCAGGCGCTGTTCGCCTACCTCGACCTGGACCTGCACATCGGCATCACCGGCTGGATCTGCGACGAGCGCCGCGGCACCCACCTGCATCCCCTGGTCGGCAACATCCCCGAGGGCCGCCTGATGCTCGAAAGCGACGCGCCCTACCTGCTGCCCCGCAGCCTGCGGCCCAAGCCGAAGAACGGCCGCAACGAGCCGGCCTTCCTGCCCGAGGTGCTGCGCGAGGTGGCCCTGCACCGCCATGAAACCGCAGCGCACACCGCCGCCCACACCAGCGCCTGCGCCCGCGCGTTCTTTGGCCTGCCTGGGGTTTCTTGACGCATATCAACAAGGCCCCTGGCCTTGGCGGGCACAATGATGGCACCTTGCCAATAATGTTTCCGCCAACTCAGAGAAGACCTACCATGGGTGCCTGGCTTAGCAACGTTTCCCTCAAATACAAGTTCTGGGCCGTCAATGCCGTGGCCTTCGTCACCACCCTGATGCTGGTGCTCTACGCGGTGTACCTGGAGCAGCAGGCCCGCGCCAGCGGTGCGCAGGCGCAAGCCCAGGCCCAGGCCGAACTGCTGGCGGCCTGGCCCGCCGGGCAGGCCCTGCCCGCCCAGGCCAACCTGATCACCTGGCGCAATGGCCAGACACCACAGTTCGACGGCGAACCCCTCGAAGCCCTGCGCGACGGCCAGGGCTGGGTCGAGCTGCCCGGTGCCTGGATCCTCGGCGACAACCCACTGCGCGGCGCCCAGGTGCTGCGCCGGGGGGATCAGCAGCTTGCGTTGATCGCCCAGTCGCCGAGCCTGCGCCAGGTCTATTTCGACCGCTTCAGCAACTACGCCGTGTGCGTGCTGATCCTGATGCTGGCGATGCTCTGCGCCTCGCAGTTGTTGATCCGTTTCCTGCTCAGCCAGCTCAACACCCTCAAGGACGTGATGCTGCACGTGGAGAAGACCGGCGACCTCTCGGCCCGGGTGCCACTGGCCTGCGGCGACGAAGTCGGGCAGATGGCCGGCGCGTTCAACGCCATGCAGACCACCTACCACCGCGTGGTCAGCACCGTGGCGCGCACCGCCGCGCAGCTGGACTCCGGTGCCGCGCGCCTGGCCGGCAGCATGGACGAGGTGCGCCACGGCATGATCGGCCAGCAGAGCGAGACCGACCAGGCGGCCACCGCGATCAACGAGATGACCGCCACCGTCCACCACATCGCCCAGCATGCCGGCGCCACCCGCGACCTGTCGCAGACCGCCGACACCCTGGCCGGCAGCGGCCAGGCCGTGGTCAGCCGCGTGCAGGACTCGATTGCCGGGCTCTCCAGCGGCGTGCAGCAGACCGCCGAGATGATCCGCCAGCTGGCCGATGACAGCCAGAAGATCAACGGTGTGGTCGGGGTCATCCACAGCATCGCCGAACAGACCAACCTGCTCGCCCTCAACGCCGCCATCGAGGCGGCCCGGGCCGGCGACCTGGGCCGCGGCTTCGCCGTGGTCGCCGATGAGGTGCGCAACCTGGCCAAGCGCGTGCAGACCTCCACCGACGAGATCACCACCATGGTTGCCGACCTGCAGGCCGGTACCCGCGACGCGGTGGATTTCATGCAGGAAAGCTCGTACAAGGCCGACGATTGCGTCAAGCAGGCCCGCGAAGCCGGCGAGGCCCTCGCCGAAATCACCAGCGCCGTGGCGCAGATGCGCGAAAGCAACACCCAGATCGCCGTGGCCGCCGAGCAGCAGAGCCAGGTGGCCGAGGAGATGAACCGCGCCGTGGTCAGTATCCGCGACGTGACCGAGGAGACCGTGCAGCAGACCGTGGGCTCGGCCACCACCAGCAGTGAACTGGCGACCCTCGCCGGCGAGCTGAACAAGGCGATCGGCCAGCTAAAGCTGTGACCCGCGCCGGCTATGGCCACCATAGCCAGCCTCGATTGGCCCCCGCCCGGGGGCCGCACTAAGCTTTGGACAGGCCCCAGAGGATCTGTCCATGAGCAAGCGACTGCCCAACCTGCCCGCCTGGCAATGGCGCGGCTACCACCATAACCATCGCCACCCCGCCAACCTGGTGCTGCACCTGATCGCCGTGCCGCTGTTCATCCTTGGCGCGCTGCTGGTGCTGTCGGGGCTGTTCGGGCTGGACCTGTCGCAGATCGCCGTGGGCATCATCGCCCTGGTGGCCGGGCTGGGTCTGCAACGCCAGGGGCACCGCCTGGAAGCCGAGCAGCCCGAGCCGTTCAGTGGCCGCAAGGACGCCGTGCAACGCCTGCTCACCGAGCAGTTCATCACCTTCCCGCGCTTCGTGCTGAGCGGTGCCTGGTGGCGGGCCTGGCGCGAGCGACACAAGCATCGCCACTGACTGAAATACATCGCGGGGCAAGCCCGCTCCCACGCTGGAACTCTGTACCCTGCGCGCCAGGCTAGGCGATCTCCCACAAGCGCCACAGGGCGGCGTGGGAGCGGGCTTGCCCCGCGATTGGCTTGACGAAGATGGCTCAGGCGAACACAGTCACCGTCTGCCGGCTCAACGCCAGCAACTCGCCCTCTGCCGTCCACAACGCCGCGGCCGCATGCCCATAGCCATCACAGGCATACTCGGTCTCGACCACATAGCGGCACCAGTCGAGGGTCGACAGCTGCGGCGTGGGCTGCACGAACTCGATGGTCCAGGTCAGCGTGCTGCCAGCGGCGGGCTGCTTGAGATACGGCAGCAGGCTGGGCGGCCAGGCATCGACCAATGCCAGCAGGTGCGCCACCCCGACCGGCTCCTCGGCGGCATCGCGCAGGCGCACCCAACCACCCATATGGCGCGAGTCGTTGCCACTGAACGGCAGGCCGCCCACCGCCCAGCGAAACGCCACGTGCTGCATGAACTCCGGTGTAATGCCCTTGATAAAGGGCAACTCAGGCGCTGCCTCCTGCAGCGGCTTCATCGGCATCGCGGTGGGCGCGTCGACCGCCACCACGGAAGGGCGACCGGCACCGAAGCTGCCCTGCACCAGGGTCACCACCTGGCCATCCTGCACGGCGCGCCCCAGCAAGGTGCTGACCGCCTTGCCCTCGCGCAGCACCTCGACCTCCAGACTGATCGGCACATCCGGCGCCGCCGGGCCGACGAAGGTGATGGCCAGCGAACGCACCGGGCGGTCGTCGCCCAGCTTCTGGCGCATCGCTTCGTGCACCATCGCCGCCATCAGGCCGCCGAACACCGCGCGCCCCTGGGCCCAGCCGGCGGGCACGCTGATTGCCTCGGGGTGCGCGCGGGCGGCTGCCAGCAATTCTGTGAAGTTCATGTGCCAGGGCTCCTGCGCCAAAAAAACCGATAGTAACCAGCGATCACGCCAGCCACAGCCCGCATATCGGTCATTTGCCGGGACTAACGGCGCGCCAGGGCCTTTTGCAGTGCTTCGAGGGTGAGGTCGGAGCGTGCCTCGGCGGCATGCAGCTCATGCTCCCAGGCCACCTTGCAGCCGAGCAGGTCGCTGTGCTCGCGCACCTGCAGCAACCACTGCACGCGGTCGTGCCAGTCGCCCAGGTCGCCCTGGGCCGCCTTGAGCAGGCGCTGCAGCTTGTTGCCGGCGTGTTCGAGTTGCGGGTAGGCCTGGTCGCCATAGCGCACCCGCTTGATCAGCAGGCGCAGGCGGTGGCGGTCGTGGGCAGGATCCGCCAGGGCCGTCTGCAGCTTGTGCCATTGCTTGTGCAGGCGCTTGTCGATGCGCTGCTCCAGCTTCGCCGCCAGCCCTTCACGGCCGGCGGCACGCAGGAACATCGGAAACGCATCGAGAATCGCCAGCACGCGGTTGAGCTGGGCGCTGGCCGCAACACCGGCATAGGTGCGCGCCCTGCCCTCCTGGCGCCGCTCGCCTGCCTGTATGTGCCCGCGATGAGTCAACTGCGCCGCCAGCACCTCACGGTCTCGCAGCGGCGTAGTCAGGGTGCCCAACGCTCCGGCCGACTGTTCGAGCTGCTCGACGCCCGGCAGGCCACGCAACGGCCGCAGCAGGCTGCGCAGACGCCGCAAGGTGATGCGCAGGTCGTGCAACGCCTCGCGGTCGGTGTCGGCGGCCAGGCGCTCGCGGCAAGCCAGCAGGCGCACCTGCAGGGCAAGGATCTGGCCGACCACATGATCGAGCATGGCGGACATGGGCAGCTCCTCGGTCAACGCCCGGCGCGGGATTCACGAATATAGAAACGGGCCTTCTCGGCCTTGCGGGTACAGCCCTCGAAGCCTTCGAACTGCTGCTGGGTCTTGGCGCCGGTCAACAACGACAGCGCCTTGGAGTAACTCACGGTGCCGGCAAAGCCTTCGGCCTTGGCCAGGTCCAGTTCCTTCCAGGCGGCATCGAGCTGGGTCGCGCAACTGTCGCGATAGGCCGTCTTGCCCGCGCAGCCGGCCAGGGCCAGGGCAATCAGAGGAAGGGTGATCCAGGCTTTCATCGGTAATACCTCGAGGGTGAAAAACTAAGGTGGCCGTTCGACGGCAAAGCAAACGAAAAGTGCCCTGCTCAGCGTAGTCCAGCGCGGACTACATTGAAGCACAGGTGGTAATGGGTGCATTGTTGGACCATGGTGGCACAGCGGCGGGGGAAAAGGTCATGGGCAAACGCGTGGCATTGGTGCTGGGCTCCGGTGGTGCCCGGGGATACGCGCACATCGGCGTGATCGAGGAAATCGAACGACGCGGCTATGAGATCGGCTGCATCGCCGGCTGCTCGATGGGCGCGGTGATCGGCGGCATCTACGCCGCCGGCAAACTCGACGAATACCGCAGCTGGATCGAGAGCCTGGACTACCTCGACGTGCTGCGCCTGGTGGACGTCAGCTTCCGCCTGGGGGCGATCCGTGGCGACAAGGTGTTCGGGCAGATCCGCAAGATCGTTGGCGAAATCAACATCGAGCAATTGCGCATCCCCTACACGGCGGTCGCCACCGACCTGACCAACCAGCAGGAGATCTGGTTCCAGGAGGGCTGCCTGCACCAGGCCATGCGCGCCTCGGCGGCCATTCCCAGCCTGTTCACCCCGGTGGTGCAAGGCAACCGCACGCTGGTCGATGGCGGCATCCTCAACCCGCTGCCGATCGTGCCGGTGGTGTCCAGCCACTGTGACCTGATCATCGCCGTCAACCTCAACGCCACCAACCAGAAGCAATACCAACTGCCGGTGATCGAGCGCCCGGCGGCATTCAAGATGCGCTTCGATGCCTTGATCAGTTCGCTCGGCTCGCGCCTGCCGTTTCGCCGCAAGCCGGCCGAACAGCTGATCCGCCTGGAGCAGGAAATCACCGCCGAGGGGCTGGCCAGCCCCAACCCGTGGCTCGCTGAAAGCGCCGCCCCCGAGGGCCAGCAGCCGGCGGCCGCGCCGCAGAGCGAGGGGGCGCCGAAATCGGCCACGGGTTCGTTCATCGTCGACAACGTCGGCCCCGCGTCCCTGCTCGACCTGATCAACCAGAGCTTCGAGGTGATGCAGACGTCATTGGCCCAGTACAAGATCGCCGGCTACCCGCCGGATGTGCTGATCAACGTGCCCAAGCGCGTGTGCCGGTTCTTCGAGTTCTACAAGGCGCCGGAGCTGATCGCCCTGGGGCGGGAGGTTGCGCGGGATACGCTGGACAATCATGAGGGGGTTCGGCGGTAGCTACGCGCGCGATCCCTGTAGGAGCGGCCTTGTGCCGCGAAAGGGCTGCGCAGCAGCCCCGGCGATTGCAGCGTCAACGCTGAAATCCTGGGGCCGCTTCGCGCCCCTTTCGCGGCACAAGGCCGCTCCTACAGAGGGAGAGAGAGGAGGCAGCAGAGCGTTCCGAACATCGGAAACGAAACAGGCCGCATACGCGGCCTGTTTCGTGATCAGCGCACCACTCAGTAGCGCGTGATGTCGGCACTGCCTTCAAGCAGCTTGCGATAGGCCGCGAAGTCCTGCGAACCGGCACGCGAAGCGAGGTAGCGACGGATCTGCGCCTTCTCTTCGTCGGTGGCGGCGGCGCCTTCGTTGACGCCCTTGAGCTGAAGGACCACCAGGCTGCCGTCGCCCAGGACCACGCTGCCGTAGACCGGCTTGTCCTTGGCCGCAGGCTTGCCGAGGCGGAACACCGCCTGCAGCTCGGCCGGGTCGATACCGTCCTGGCCGCGGGTGACCGCTTCGTGGACTTTCCAGCCCTGGCCTTCGGCCTTGGCCGAACCCTCACGCAGACCGGCGATCAGCTTGTCGGCCTTGGCCTTGAGTTCGGCAATCGCCTTCTCCTTGGCCAGGTGCTCGCTGATGTTCTTGGCCACGGCCTCCAGCGGCAGTTGCTCAGGCTTGCGGTGTTCCTTGACGCGCAGTACCACCACGGTCTCCGGATCCAGCTCGATGGCGTTGCTGTTGGCGCCCTCTTCCAGCACCTGCTCGCCGAACGCGGCCTGGATCACCGCGCGGTTGGCGGTGATGCCTTCGCCGCCCTCGCGACCGAAGGCCGCCGAAGTGTGCACCTTCAGGCCCAGGTCCTGGGCCGGCTGGGCCAGGTCGGAGGCTTCGAAGGCGGTGTCCTCGAGCTGCTTGGTGGCCTCGACGAAGCGCTGCTCCACCTGCTGGGTCTTCAGCTCGTGGGTCAGCTTGTCCTTCAGGCTGGCGAAGCTCGGCACATCCGGCGCCTGCACGCCCAGCAGCTTGATCAGGTGGTAGCCGAACTCGGTGCGTACCGGTGCGGACACCTGGTCCTTGTTCAGCTTGTACAGCGCGTCCTCGAAGGCCGGGTCGTACACGCCAGGGCCGGCGAAGCCGAGGTCGCCACCGGTGTTGGCCGAACCCGGATCCTGGGAGAATTCCTTGGCCAGCTTGGCGAAGTCCTCACCCTTGTCCAGGCGCTGCTGGATCTCTTCGATGCGGGCCTTGGCCTTGGCATCGTCGGTCTTGTCGTTGACCTCGATCAGGATGTGCGCGGCATGGCGCTGCTCGCCCAGGTTGGCGATCTCCTTCTCGTACAGGGCCTTGAGCTCGCCGTCGTCGACCTTGACCTGGTCGAAGAAGGCCGACTTCTTCAGCTCGAGGTAGTCGATGACCACCTGATCCGGGGTCATGAATTCCTTGGCGTGCTGGTCGTAGTGCGCCTTGACCTCGTCATCGCTCACCTTGACCGCGGCCGGGTCGGCCTTGAAGGTCTGTGAAGCGAAATCGCGGGTCTGCTTCTCGAGGCGGGCGAAGGCCTCGACCTGCTTGTCGGTGACGAAGCTGCTGCCGGCAAGGCCGGTGCGCAGCTGGCCGATCAGCATTTCCTGGGCGAGCATCTCGCGGAACTGCATGCGGCCGTAGCCCATCTGGCGGATGACCGAATCGAAGCGCTCGGCGCTGAACTTGCCATCGACCTGGAATTCAGGCGTCTGCAGGATCAGCTGATCCAGCGCGGCCTCGGAAAAAGCGAACTTGGCGTCTTCGGCACCCTGCAACAGCAGCTTGCGATCGATCAGCCCCTTGAGCGCTGCTTCGCGCAGCATCTTCTCGTCCAGCAGCGCAGGGTCGAAATCCTTGCCCAGCTGTTGCATCAGCTGGCGGCGCTGCATGTCCACGGCCTGGCTCAGCTCGTTCTGGCTGATGGTCTGGCCGTTCACCTTGGCGGCGTCCTGGCTATGGCTGGCGGCCTGGAAAATGGCCTCGAAGCCGGTCAACGCCATCAACACGACGATTAGGCCGATGATGGTCTTGGCAATCCAACCTTGTGAATTGTCCCTGATATTCTGCAGCATGCGTCCCCCAGAAACGGCTGTACCACTGCGTCGACAACCGCGGAGCGTGGGTAGAATCCTGATAGAAGAAAGGCGCATCCAGTGGATGCGCCTTTTCGAAGCGAGCGTGCCAGCGGGAACGTTTGCGACCCGCCGTCACGCGGTCGGCCCTGACGATGCCGGGCCGGCTGAAAGACGACTTAGTTGACGGCGTCTTTCAGGCCCTTGCCAGCCTTGAAGCCTGGAACCTTGGCGGCAGCGATCTTGATCGCCTTGCCGGTTTGCGGGTTGCGGCCGGTGCGCTCGGCGCGCTCCTTGACCGAGAAGGTACCGAAGCCAACCAGTACCACATCGTCACCTTGCTTCAGGGCGCCGGTGACGGATTCGATGACTGCGTCCAGCGCACGGCCGGCTACAGCTTTCGGGATGTCAGCAGATGCGGCGATAGCGTCAATCAGTTCCGACTTGTTCACTCTAAGTCCCCTTATTTCTCTATTGAGTTTGTTTCTAAGTATGTAATGAAAAGCTTAATGAAACGAGCGCTGGGTGGCCTGTTGACACTGGCGTGCCGTTTTATAGCAAGGGGCCGAAAATGCTGTCAACCAAAGCCCCCCAGCGAAATACGTACTAGTGCGTGCTGATTCTTTCCTTAGCATCGCCGTCGCGCTTCTCATCTTTCGCGACAATCTCCGGAGCCACATCTGGCAAGGGCTCCGGGGCGTATTGCAGCGCAATTTGGAGGACTTCGTCAATCCATTTGACCGGTTTGATCTGAAGATCCTGTTTGATATTTTCCGGAATCTCCTTCAGATCGCGAACATTCTCCTCTGGAATGATCACCGTCTTGATCCCGCCGCGGTGTGCCGCCAGCAGTTTTTCCTTGAGGCCACCGATGGCCAGGACCTGGCCGCGCAAGGTGATCTCACCGGTCATCGCCACGTCGGCGCGTACCGGGATCTGGGTCAGGGCCGACACCAGCGCGGTGCACATGCCGATACCGGCGCTCGGGCCATCCTTGGGCGTGGCGCCTTCGGGCATGTGGATGTGAACGTCGCGCTTCTCGTGGAAGTCTGCGGCGATCCCCAGGCTCTGGGCACGGCTGCGCACCACCGTCTGCGCGGCGGTGATCGACTCGACCATGACGTCGCCGAGCGAGCCGGTCTTGATCAACTGGCCCTTGCCCGGGATGACCACGGCCTCGATGGTCAGCAGTTCGCCGCCCACCTGGGTCCAGGCCAGGCCCGTGACCTGGCCGATCTGGTCCTGCTGCTCGGCCAGGCCGTAGCGGAACTTGCGCACCCCCAGCAGCTGCTCGAGCTGCTCGCCGCTGACCTTGACCTTCACCTGCTTGGCCCCGGTGTGCTCCTTGACCACCTTGCGGCAGACCTTGGCGATCTGGCGCTCCAGGCCACGCACGCCGGCTTCGCGGGTGTAGTAGCGGATGATATCGCGGATGGCCGAAACATCGACCTCCAGCTCGTCCTTCTTCAGGCCGTTGGCCTTGACCTGCTTGGGCACCAGGTACTTGACCGCGATGTTGATCTTCTCGTCCTCGGTGTAACCCGGCAGACGGATGACTTCCATGCGGTCGAGCAGCGCCGGCGGGATGTTCATCGAGTTCGAGGTGCACAGGAACATCACGTCCGAGAGGTCGTAGTCGACTTCCAGGTAGTGGTCGTTGAAGTTGTGGTTCTGCTCGGGGTCGAGCACCTCCAGCAACGCCGAGGCCGGATCGCCGCGCATGTCGCTGCCCATCTTGTCGATCTCGTCGAGCAGGAACAGCGGATTGCGTACACCGACCTTGGTCATTTTCTGAATCAGACGACCGGGCATCGAACCGATGTAGGTGCGACGGTGGCCACGGATCTCGGCCTCGTCACGCACGCCGCCCAGGGCCATGCGCACGAACTTGCGGTTGGTGGCGGCGGCGATCGACTCGGCCAGCGAGGTCTTGCCCACGCCGGGCGGGCCGACCAGGCACAGCACCGGGCCACGGATCTTCTTCACGCGTTTCTGTACGGCGAGGTACTCGAGGATGCGTTCCTTGACCTCTTCCAGGCCGTAGTGGTCGGCATCGAGGATTTCCTCGGCCTTGGCCAGGTCCAGGCGCACCTTGCTCTGGGCCTTCCACGGCACCTGCACCAGCCAGTCGAGGTACGAACGCACCACGGTGGCCTCGGCCGACATCGGCGACATCTGCTTGAGCTTGTTCAGCTCGGCCTGGGCCTTGGCCAGGGCGTCTTTCGGCAGGCCGGCGGCGTCGATGCGCTTTTTCAGCTCCTCGACTTCGTTGTGGCCTTCGTCGCCATCGCCGAGCTCCTTCTGAATGGCCTTCATCTGCTCATTCAGGTAGTACTCGCGCTGACTGCGCTCCATCTGCTTCTTGACCCGGCCACGGATACGCTTCTCGACCTGCAGCAGGTCGATCTCGGCGTCCAGCAGCGCCAGCACGTGCTCGACGCGGGCCTGCAGGTCGACAATCTCGAGGATCTCCTGCTTCTGCTCGATCTTCAGCGCCATGTGCGCGGCCATGGTGTCGACCAGGCGACCCGGCTCCTCGATGCTGTTGAGCGAGGACAACACTTCGGCGGGGACCTTCTTGCCCAGCTGCACGTACTGCTCGAACTGCGACAGCAAGGTCCGCACGAACACTTCGGACTCGCGCTCGGCGGTCTCGGTTTCGTCGATCAGGCTGACTTCGGCGCGGATATGGCCGTCGACTTCGTTGAAACGCTCCACGGCGCCGCGCTGCTCACCCTCGACCAGCACCTTGACGGTGCCATCGGGCAGCTTGAGCAGTTGCAGCACGGTGGCGACGGTGCCCACGCGATACAGGGCGTCTTCGCCCGGATCATCGTCGGCCGGATTCTTCTGGGCCAGCAGGAGGATCTGCTTCTCGCCCGTCATCGCGGCCTCGAGGGCCTCGATAGACTTCTCACGCCCCACGAACAGTGGGATGACCATGTGCGGATAGACGACGACGTCACGCAATGGCAAAAGAGGCAAGTCGAGGGTGGTCTTCATGATTTCGCCTCTACAGCGGCCTTGGTGGCCGGAAACCGTTGGAAATGGTGCTTGGGGCTAATGTGGGGGCAGCCCTGGGAAATTACAAGCGCCCAGGCCATGAAATGCAAAAAGGGGCCTGAAAGGCCCCTTCTTGCGTGCTGCCCCTTGCCCGATCAGGCGTCGGGGGCGGCCTTGGCTTGCGGCTCGCTGTTCTCGTAGATGAGCAGCGGCTGCGACGAGCCTTCGATGACGCTCTCGTCGATCACCACCTTGCTGACATCCTTCTGCGAAGGAATCTCATACATGGTGTCGAGCAGCACGCCCTCGAGAATCGAACGCAGGCCGCGGGCGCCAGTCTTGCGCTCCAGAGCCTTGCGTGCCACGGCCTTGAGCGCATCGCTGCGGAACTCGAGGTCGACGTCTTCCATCTCGAACAGCCTGGCGTACTGCTTGGTCAGCGCGTTCTTCGGCTCGGTGAGGATCTGCATCAGCGCAGCCTCGTCCAGCTCGTCCAGGGTCGCCAGCACCGGCAAGCGGCCGACAAACTCCGGAATCAGGCCGAACTTGACCAGATCGTCCGGCTCGACCTCACGCAGCGACTCGCCGACCTTCTTGCCCTCTTCCTTGCTGCGCACTTCGGCACTGAAGCCGATGCCGCCTTTGGTCGAGCGGTTCTGGATGACCTTTTCCAGGCCCGAGAAGGCGCCACCGCAGATGAACAGGATATTGCGGGTGTCGACCTGCAGGAATTCCTGTTGCGGGTGCTTGCGGCCCCCTTGCGGCGGCACGGAGGCCACGGTGCCTTCGATCAGCTTCAGCAACGCCTGCTGCACGCCCTCGCCCGAGACATCACGGGTGATGGAAGGGTTGTCCGACTTGCGCGAGATCTTGTCGATCTCGTCGATGTAGACAATGCCCATCTGGGCCTTTTCCACGTCGTAGTCGCACTTCTGCAGCAGTTTCTGAATGATGTTCTCGACGTCCTCACCGACATAACCGGCTTCGGTCAGGGTGGTGGCGTCGGCAATGGTGAACGGTACGTTCAGCAGGCGCGCGAGCGTCTCGGCGAGCAGCGTCTTGCCCGAGCCGGTCGGCCCGATCAGCAGGATGTTGCTTTTGCCCAGTTCGACTTCGTCGCCCTTCTTGTCACGCTGGTTCAGGCGCTTGTAGTGGTTGTACACCGCTACTGCCAGCACCTTTTTCGCGCGTTCCTGACCAATGACGTACTGGTCCAGGATTCCGCTGATTTCTTTCGGCGAGGGTAACTTGTGCGCGTTGCTCTCGGCCTGGGCTTCCTGCACCTCCTCACGGATGATGTCATTGCACAGGTCGACGCACTCGTCGCAAATAAATACCGAGGGGCCGGCAATCAATTTACGCACTTCATGCTGGCTTTTGCCGCAGAAAGAGCAGTAGAGCAATTTGCCGTTGTCCTCGCCGTTACGGGTGTCAGTCATTCGATCGATCCAATCCGGTAGGCTTGAAACACAAGATGAAGGCAATCGCTGGCTTTTTCAAGTCCGCGCTCGGGCGCAATCAGCGCCCGAACGCTCTGGCGCATTGCTTCAGGATGCCAGTTGCCGCTTGTCGTAGACCGAGTCGATCAGGCCGTACTCGGCCGCGCGCGCGGCGCTCATGAAGTTGTCGCGCTCGGTGTCGCGTTTGATGGTCTCGAGGTCCTGGCCGGTGTGGTGGGCCAGCAGCTCGTTCAGCCGCGCCTTGATGTTGAGGATTTCCTGGGCGTGGATTTCGATGTCGGTCGCCTGGCCCTGGAAGCCGCCCAGCGGCTGGTGAATCATCACCCGCGAGTTTGGCAGGCAGTGGCGCTTGCCGGCGGCACCGGCCGCGAGCAGGAAGGCGCCCATGCTGCAGGCCTGGCCGATACAGATGGTCGAGACGTCCGGCTTGATGAACTGCATGGTGTCGTAGATCGACATGCCGGCAGTTACCGAGCCGCCCGGGGAGTTGATATAAAGATGGATATCCTTGTCCGGGTTTTCCGCCTCAAGGAACAGCAACTGCGCCACCACCAGGTTGGCCATGTAGTCTTCTACGGGGCCGACCAGGAAGATCACGCGCTCCTTCAGGAGGCGCGAATAGATGTCGTAGGCACGTTCGCCACGGGCGGACTGCTCGATAACCATCGGGACCAGACCGCCTGCGGCCTGGATGTCAGAGCTTTGCTGAATATAAGAATTGCGGGACATGTCCTGCACTCGCTCCCAAATAGTCATGGCTTGAATACGCACAAGCCAGCGCGAAGGCTGGCTTGTGGGGGTTTCCTACGAGAGTAGCCTGTTACTCAGCGTCGGCAGCAGCCTGTGCTGGTTTGACGGCTTCTTCGTACGAGACCGATTTGTCGGTCACAGTCGCTTTCTGCAGGACAGTATCTACAACTTGCTCTTCCAGCACAACCGAACGGACTTCGTTCAGTTGCTGGTCGTTCTTGTAGTACCAGGCGATGACCTGCTCAGGCTCCTGGTAGGCCGAGGCCATCTCTTCGATGACTTCGCGAACCTTGGCTTCGTCCGGCTTCAGGTCGAACTGCTTGACCACTTCGGCGACGATCAGGCCCAGTACGACGCGGCGCTTGGCTTGCTCTTCGAACAGCTCGGCCGGCAGTTGGTCAGGCTTGATGTTGCCACCGAACTGCTGGACAGCCTGCACGCGCAGACGGTTGACTTCGTTTTCCAGCAGGGCTTTCGGCACGTCGACCGGGTTGGCGGCCAGCAGACCGTCCATGACCTGGTTCTTGACCTTGGCCTTGATGGCCTGGCGCAGCTCACGCTCCATGTTCTTGCGAACTTCGGCGCGGAAGCCTTCCAGGGTCGATTCCTTGATGCCGAACTGGGCGAAGAAGGCTTCGTTCAGCTCTGGCAGCACAGGGGCCGATACGCTGTTGACAGTGATGGTGAACTCAGCGGCTTTGCCAGCCAGGTCGAGGTTCTGGTAGTCCTCTGGGAAGGTCACGTTGACCACGCGCTCTTCACCAGCCTTGGCGCCTACCAGGCCGTCTTCGAAGCCCGGGATCATGCGGCCGGAACCCAGCACCAGCTGGGTGCCTTTGGCCGAACCGCCGGCGAAGGCTTCACCGTCGATCTTGCCGACGAAGTCGATGTTGACCTGGTCGTCGTTTGCAGCGGCGCGCTCGACGGCCTCGAAACGGGTGTTCTGCTTGCGCAGGACTTCCAGCATGTTGTCCAGGTCGGCGTCAGCCACTTCGGCGCTCAGGCGCTCGACGGCGATCGACTCGAAACCGGCAACGGTGAATTCAGGGAAGACTTCGAAGATGGCGACGAACTCGAGGTCCTTGCCCTTCTCGAACGACTTCGGCTCGACGGCAGGCGCGCCCGCCGGGTTCAGCTTCTGCTCGACGATGGCTTCGTAGAAGGAAGCCTGGACCAGGTCACCGAAAGCCTCTTGGCGGGCATCGGCTTCGAAACGCTGGCGGATCACACTCATTGGCACCTTGCCCGGACGGAAGCCGGCAACCTTGGCGCGCTTGGCAGTCTGCTGCAGACGCTTGTTGACTTCGTTCTCGACGCGCTCGGCCGGAACGGCGATGGTCATGCGGCGCTCGAGAGCGGAAGTGTTTTCAACAGAAACTTGCATGGATATTCCTCGTTGCACAGACGTTAGCCGGCGATAGCCCGACTCCAGAATCAAGGGCAAACATTCTAGTGACTCATCAAGCAGAAGTCACCCCACCTGGATTGTCGGCGAGCCGCGCCGGTCGATTTCCTTGAAAGGCCCGCCCGCCTTGGCGTCGAGCCTGTTTCATTCACGGCCGCGCAGACCCTTGTGGCCCGCGCAGTTGTAAAACCTTGTCAAACAAACAACAGCCAGAACGATCGTCCGCCTTACTGCGGATCGAGGTCGTTGAACTGGCAGTATTCTTCCCAGGCCATGCCCAGCGCCTCGGCCACCTCGCGATGCGTCTCCAGGCGCATGGCCTGCAGTTGCTCCGGCGACTCGGCGATCAGTTGCAAGGCATACTCCCAGGGCTCGACGCCCTGCTCCTGCGCCGCATCCTCGAACGCCCACTCGATCTGCTGGGCCTGCTCGCGAGCATCCAACTCGCGGACCTCTTCGAGCAGCTGCGGATTGGCCTCGGCGAAACGTTGCAGCGCCAGGGCCTGGCGCGCTTCTTTTGCGATCATCTGCGCTATTCCTCTGCCGGCATCTCGGCCAGCCCTTCAACCGGCTGAAATCTATCAGCTTTTATCGCTCCGCCACCAGTAGCCACGAGGGCCGTACGGCAGAAACGAAAAAGGCGCCCGATCATCCGATCCGGGCGCCTTCTTCAAATATGGGGTGGACGATGGGAATCGAACCCACGACAACCGGAATCACAATCCGGCGCTCTACCAACTGAGCTACGCCCACCATAATGCAGTATTGCGGTACAGCCTTACAGAAACATGGTGCGGACGAAGAGACTCGAACTCTTACAGCTTGCGCCGCTGGAACCTAAATCCAGTGTGTCTACCAATTTCACCACGTCCGCATGAAACTCAAAAACAAAGGCGCCGGATCATTCAATCGAGGCGCCCCTGCAGAATCTGGGGTGGACGATGGGAATCGAACCCACGACAACCGGAATCACAATCCGGCGCTCTACCAACTGAGCTACGCCCACCATATTGCGGTACTGCTTACTTGCCCAGGCCTTAATGGCGCACCCGGCAGGACTCGAACCTGCGACCATCCGCTTAGAAGGCGGATGCTCTATCCAGCTGAGCTACGGGCGCTTAAGCTTACAGTCCAACCGAACAAACGAACCGCTTATTCTGCCCGACTTTGCCAACCCGTGCCAGGCAGTGCCCGACAAGTGCGGCGAATCTTATAGGCGACCCCGCAGGTCGTCAACACCTTTCGCAAAAAAATTTAAATTATTGAAGGGGTTAGGGGATTTGCCCGACCACCCGCCTTTGCCCTTGGGCCGTGTCGTGCGAGAATGCGCGCTTCTTATATATGTTCCCTTCTCGATGGTTAATCACGCGTCTATGACTGCACACCTAATCGATGGCAAGGCGATCGCCGCCAACCTGCGCCAGCAGATCGCCCAACGTGTCGCCGAGCGTCGCCAGCAGGGCCTGCGCACGCCAGGCCTGGCGGTGATCCTGGTCGGTACCGACCCGGCCTCCCAAGTCTATGTCTCGCACAAGCGCAAGGACTGCGAAGAGGTCGGCTTCATCTCCCAGGCGTTCGACCTGCCCAGCGAGACCACGCAGCAAGCCCTGACCGACCTGATCGATCGCCTCAACGATGACCCGGCCGTCGACGGTATCCTGCTGCAGTTGCCGCTGCCCGAGCACCTGGACGCCTCCCTGCTGCTCGAGCGCATCCGCCCGGACAAGGACGTGGACGGTTTCCACCCCTACAACATCGGCCGCCTGGCCCAGCGCATCCCGCTGCTGCGCCCGTGCACGCCGAAGGGCATCATGACCCTGCTGCACAGCACCGGCCAGGACCTGTACGGCATGAACGCGGTGATCGTCGGCGCGTCCAACATCGTCGGCCGGCCGATGGCCATGGAGCTGCTGCTGGCCGGCTGCACCGTCACCGTCTGCCACCGCTTCACCAAGGACCTGGCCGGCCACGTCGGCCGCGCCGACCTGGTGGTGGTCGCCGCCGGCAAGCCGGGCCTGGTCAAGGGTGAGTGGGTCAAGGAAGGCGCCATCGTCATCGACGTCGGCATCAACCGCCAGGACGACGGCAAGCTGGTCGGCGACGTGGTCTACGAGACTGCCCTGCCCCGCGCCGGCTGGATCACCCCAGTGCCGGGCGGCGTGGGCCCGATGACCCGCGCCTGCCTGCTGGAGAACACCCTGTATGCGGCTGAAGAGCTGCACAAGTAGGATGTTCCGGCAATGACGCAACGGCGCCTCTCGAGGCGCCGTTTTCGTTTGTGCACTTCATCCTCGTGGGAGCGGCGATGCGGCGACCCGACTTGCCCCGCGATGGCGATGGGGCTGCCGACGCCATCGCGGGGCAAGCCCGCTCCCACGAGTGCTATATCAGCCGATTCCGCTGCCAAGCTAGCCATTTCAGCTGGACCGGCTGCCCACCCTCCACGCTTCAGCCGGGATTGCCTCGCGATCCCTCTGACAATGGTCACACAGCCCACCCGTGGATGCGTGCCCAATGCAAACAACAAATACCGTCCTCATGATTCGCCCGGCGCGGTTCGCCTTCAACCCCGACACCGCCGCCAACAACCGCTTCCAGCAGGTGCCTCTGGACCCGCAGGCCGCCAGCGAAAAGGCCCTGGAAGAATTCGACGGCTACGTCGACACCCTGCGCCAGCACGGCGTCGATGTGCTGGTGGTGCAGGACACCCCTGAACCCCACACCCCCGACTCGATCTTCCCCAACAACTGGTGGAGCAGCCACGCCGACGGCAGCCTGGTGCTGTACCCGATGGAGGGCGAGAACCGCCGCCTGGAGCGCAGCAAGGGCGTACTGGGCGTGCTGCAGGAGCGCTTCGCCATCCAGCGCACCATCGACCTGAGCCCGCTGGAACAGCAGAATCTGTTCCTCGAAGGCACCGGCAGCATGGTCCTGGACCGCGAGCACCGCATCAGCTACGCCTGCCACTCCGGGCGCACCCACGAACGCGCCCTGCGCCAGTTCGCCGAGCGCCTGGACTACCGCCTGTGCCTGTTCAACGCCATGGACCGCCGCCAGGCGCCGATCTACCACAGCAACGTGATGATGAACGTCGGCCGCCAGCTCGCCGTGGCCTGCCTCGACGCTCTGCCCCACCCCGATGAACGCCGCACCCTGGAGCATTCGCTGCGCGACACCGGCAAGCAGGTGCTGGCGCTGAACTTCGACCAGTTGGAGAACTTCGCCGGCAACATGCTCGAAGTCCACGACCGCGACGGCCGCTCCCTGCTGGTCATGTCGCGCAGCGCCTGGAAGGCGCTCGACACCGACCAGCGCCGCCAGGTCGAGCGGCACAGCCACCCATTGGTGGTGAACATCGACCATATCGAACGCATCGGTGGCGGCAGCGCGCGCTGCATGCTCGCCGAAGTCCACCTGCCCTCGCGCCACTGACTCGACAAGGAGAATCATCATGACCCGCTACATCGACGTGCACGACCTCGCCCACCTGGTCAACCGCAAGGGATTGCCCACCTGCCTGGCCGAGATGGCCGAGTACATCCGCCAGGACTACCTGCGCTGGCACGACTTCGAGAAATGCCCGCGCCTGGCCAACCACTCGGCGGACGGGGTGATCGAACTGATGCCGGTGTCCGACGCCAACCTGTACGCCTTCAAGTACGTCAACGGCCACCCGAAGAACACCCACAATGGGCTGCTCACAGTGATGGCCTTCGGCGCCCTGGGCGATGTCGACACCGGCGCGCCGGTGCTGCTCAGCGAGATGACCCTGACCACCGCCATCCGCACCGCCGCCACCTCGGCCCTGGCCGCCCGCTACCTGGCGCGCCCGGACAGCAAACGCATGGCGCTGATCGGCAACGGCTCGCAGAGCGAATTCCAGGCCATCGCGTTCCATACCTTGCTCGGCATCGAGGAGATCCGTCTGTTCGATATCGACCGCAAGGCCTCGGAGAAACTGGCGGCCAACCTGGCCGGTTTCCCAGAGCTGAGACTGACCATCGTCGGCAGCGTGACCGAGGCGGTGCGCGGCGCCGACATCGTCACCACGGTCACCGCCGACAAGGCCTACGCCACCATCCTCACCCCACAGATGATCGAGCCGGGCATGCACCTCAATGCCGTGGGCGGCGACTGCCCGGGCAAGACCGAGCTGCACCGCGACATCGTCGAGCGGGCGCGGGTGATCGTCGAGTACGAACCGCAGAGCCGGATCGAGGGCGAGATCCAGCAGATGCCGGCGGACTCGCCGACCACCGAGTTCTGGCAGGTGGTCGAGGGGATCGCCGCAGGGCGCGAGAACGCCACGCAGGTGACGCTGTTCGACTCGGTCGGCTTCGCCCTGGAGGACTACTCGGCGCTGCGCTATGTGCTGGATGTGGCCAGGGCGCTGGACATCGGGCGCGACATCGCGCTGGTGCCGCAGCTGGAGAATCCGAAGGACCTGTTTGCCCTGCTGCAGCCGAAAGCGGCGCAACGCAAGGCCAGCGCCGCCTGACAGCCCCCCCCTGTAGGAGCGGCCTTGTGCCGCGAAAGGGCCGCAAAGCGGCCCCGGCAATCTGTGCGTCGAAGCTGATATCTGGGGCCGCTGCGCAGCCCTTTCGCGGCACAAGGCCGCTCCTACAGGGGACCGCGTACACCGCGACCGACAAGCATGACGGTCGCTCGACCTGACAGAAACCGCTGTCGCACTTCCGTAAATCTTTGTCGGAACAGCCGATTCGGCTGCAAAAAGAATCTTTACAGCCGAATCCGGCAGCCCACGCGCAGGCAAACGACACAAAAAACCTGTCTATCTCGCGCATTCTGAGCCCGACCCATGAGTCACCGACGGACCTACACGCGCTAATCGCCCTACTACCAATAACAACACCCAGGGACCCAAGACCATGCCCTCCATGCGAAAACGCCTCGGCGTGCTGCTGTTCTCGTTGTGCGCCACCACCCTCACCCAGGCCAAGGAGTGGACCGAAATCCGCTTCGGCGTCTTCCCCGAATACCCGCCGTTTGAATCCGTCGCCGCCGATGGCAGCCTGCAAGGCTTCGACATCGACCTGGGCAATGCCATCTGCGCCAAGCTGCAGGTCAAATGCACCTGGGTGCACAACGAATTCGACGGCATGATCCCCGCCCTGCGCGCCCGCAAGTTCGACGCCATCATGTCGTCGATGGCCGTCACCCCGGCCCGCCTGAAGCAGATCGACTTCAGCAACCGCCTGTTCCTCAGCCCCACCTCGGTGATCGTGCGCAAGTCGGCCGACTTCGGCGACAGCGCCGAATCGCTCAAGGGCAAGCAGGTCGGAGTGCTCCAGGGCTCGCTGCAGGAGGCCTACGCCCGCGCTGTGCTGGCGCCGCTGGGCGCGCAGGTCAAGGCCTACCAGGGCCAGGACCAGAACTACGCCGACCTGCTCAATGGCCGTCTCGACGCCACCGTCACCGACAAGCTCGAAGCCCAGCTGAACTTCCTCTCCAAGCCCGAAGGCGCCGATTTCAGGAGCGGCCCGGCGATCAAGGACCCGACCCTGCCGCTGGACATCGCCATGGGCCTGCGCAAGACCGACCCCGAGCTCAAGGCCCTGCTCGACAAGGGCATCGCCATGATCCATGCCGACGGCACCTACGCCGAGATCCAGAAGAAGTACGTCGGCGACCTGGATATCTATAACGAGTGAGTTCCCACCGGCCTCTTCGCGGGCAAGCCCGCTCCCACAGGTAACCACCAGCCTTCGGCCTGCGCACATCCTGTGGGGGCGGGTTCACCCGCGAAGAAACCACCGCGAGATCCCCGTCATGCACGACTTCCTCACAAGCGGCCTGCAAGGCTTCGGCCCGCTGCTGGCCCAGGGCACCTGGATGACCGTCAAGCTGGCCTTGCTGTCGCTGGCGCTGAGCCTCGCGCTCGGCCTGATCGGCGCCAGCGCCAAGCTGTCGCGATCCCGACTGCTGCGCCTGCCGGCCACCCTCTACACCACGCTGATCCGCAGCGTCCCGGACCTGGTGCTGATCCTGCTGATCTTCTACAGCATGCAGATCTGGCTCAACGACCTGACCGAGGCGCTGGGCTGGGACTATGTCGAGATCGACCCGTTCGGCGCCGGGGTCATCACCCTGGGCTTCATCTATGGCGCGTACTTCACCGAGAACTTTCGCGGCGCCATCCTCAGCGTGCCCGCCGGCCAGCTGGAGGCCGCCACTGCCTACGGCCTGAGCCGGGCACAGCGGTTTCGGCTGGTGCTGTTCCCGCAACTGATGCGCTTTGCCCTGCCAGGGCTGGGCAACAACTGGCTGGTGCTGCTCAAGTCCACCGCGCTGGTGTCGATCATCGGCCTGGCCGACCTGGTCAAGGCCGCGCAGAACGCCGGCAAGAGCACCAACGACGTGTTGTTCTTCCTGTGCCTGGCGGGCCTGGTGTACCTGCTCATCACCACCCTGTCCAACCGCCTGCTCAAGCACCTCGAGCGGCGCTACAACATCGGCATCAAGGAGCTGGCGCGATGATCGAACTCCTTCAGGAATACGGCCTGGCCTACCTGTACCACGACGGCAGCGGCCTGTCGGGCCTGGCCATGACCCTCTGGCTGTTCCTGGCCAGCATGGTGCTGGGCTTCGCCCTGTCGCTACCCCTGGCCCTGGCACGCACCTCGCGCCACGCCTGGCTGCGCCTGCCGGTGCAGCTGTACACCTTCGTGTTCCGCGGCACGCCGCTCTATATCCAGCTGCTGATCTGCTACACCGGGCTCTACGGCCTGCAGGTGGTGCGCGAGCATGCCCTGCTCGACCAGTTTTTCCGCAACGCGCTCAACTGCACCCTGCTGGCCTTTGTGCTCAACACCTGCGCCTACACCGTGGAGATCTTCGCCGGGGCCATCCGCAACCTGCCCGCCGGCGAATTGGAAGCGGCCCAGGCCTACGGCCTGCGCGGCTGGAGGCTCAACCTGTTCCTGGTCCTGCCGGCGGCCCTGCGCCGCTCGCTGCCGGCCTACAGCAACGAGCTGATCCTGATGCTGCACGCCACCTCGCTGGCCTTCACCGCCACCGTCGCCGACATCCTCAAGGTGGCCCGCGACGCCAACGCCGCGACCTTCCTGACCTTCCAGGCCTTCGGCGTGGCCGCCCTGCTGTACATGCTGCTGTCCTTCGCCCTGGTCGGCCTGTTCCGCGTGGCCGAACGGCGCTGGATGCGCTTCCTTGACCCTGTACGAGGCTGAACCCATGACCGCTACCGCACTGCCACTCACCACCTTCGAACAGGCCCCCTTGGCGCGAGCCCATGCCGGCACCCTCAAGCTCAGCGTCGACGGCCTGCACAAGCACTACGGCGAGCACCAGGTGCTCAAGGGCGTCTCGCTGCAGGCGCGCAAGGGCGACGTGATCAGCCTGATCGGCGCCAGCGGCTCGGGCAAGAGCACCTTCCTGCGCTGCATCAACTTCCTCGAAAAGCCCAACGCCGGCAGCATCACCCTCGACGGCCAGACCCTCGACCTGAGCAAGGGCACCCCGCCAGCGGCCCAGCTGCAAAACCTGCGCACGCGCCTGGCCATGGTGTTCCAGCACTTCAACCTGTGGAGCCACCTGACGGTGCTGGAGAACATCTGCCTGGCACCGCGCAAGGTGCTGGGCATCAGCGCCGGCGAAGCCGAGGCGCGGGCACGCAAGTACCTGGACAAGGTCGGCCTGCCGGCCCGCGCCGCCGACCAGTACCCGGCGTTTCTCTCCGGCGGCCAGCAACAGCGCGTGGCCATCGCCCGGGCGCTGGCGATGGAGCCGGAAATCATCCTGTTCGACGAGCCCACCTCGGCACTGGACCCCGAGCTGGTCGGCGAAGTGCTCAAGGTGATACAGACGCTCGCCGAGGAAGGACGTACCATGCTCATGGTCACCCATGAAATGGGGTTCGCCCGCCAGGTGTCGAGCCAGGTGCTGTTCCTGCACCAGGGCCTGGTCGAGGAAAGCGGCAGCGCCGAGATCCTCGACCAGCCACAGAGCGAGCGCCTGCGGCAGTTCCTCTCCAATCGTCTGAAGTGAAGTCACGCCGCATATGGATACCAAGGCCATCACCCCCGCCGCCGCACCGCTGGATCGCATCGACGAAGCGATCATCGACGTGCTGCGACACCAAGGAAGGATCACCTACGAGAAGCTCTCCACCCTCGTGCACCTGACCCCCAGGCCCTGCCTGGAACGGGTGCGCAAGCTGGAGCGGCGCGGGGTGATCCGCGGTTACGGGGCCATCATCGACCTGCAGCAGGTCTCCCCCGGGTTGTCGTTGCTGGTGCTGGTGGCGTTGTCCAACCAGAGCGGGCGCTCGGCGCAGCGGGCCTTCGAGGCCACCGTGCGCGCCTGCCCGCAGGTCTACGAGTGCCAGCTGATCAGCGGGCATTTCGACTACAGCCTGCGCATGCGCTGCCGCGACATGGAGCACTACCGGGTGCTGACCGAGACCTGGATGAACAACGACGAGCTGCATATCGACAAGCTGGTGGCGCATCCGGAGCTGGCGGCGGTGAAGAGTACCGCGCCGCAGGCTTGAGCCAAGGTAGCGCTTGTGGCGCAAGATAGTGGCTTAGTAACATTACTGGATCCAATGACCACGCCTCGCGGGTGAAACCGCGGGGCGTTTCCACATTTCCAGGGATGTACAGCCGTGGCCAGCAAGCAATCCAACGATTCGCGTATTCGTTTTCCCATCGAGCAGAAGGAACAGGCGGCGCAGCGGGAGCACAGTACGTTGCTGGCGCGGGATATCTATGATTCGCTGGCAAAGCTACTGGAAGAAAGCCTCGATAACTTACCTAAAAACGATGATCTCGACCAACATCGTTCTCACAGCGCAATTCTGATCGACGGCAAGCGAGGCACCGGTAAAAGTTCAGTGTTGGTCAACCTTAGCCTATATCTGGACGATCATAAAAACGACAGGCTGGCAAACGAGATCCATGTCCTTAAACCTGTAGACCCCACCCTACTGGAAGACAGTGACGACTTATTCCTAAATGTCATCGTTGCCGCGATCATTCGAGACAAGGCAGTAGCAGCAGCTCTAAGCAAGGCGACACCGAAGTCAGAAGAGTTCCATCACCAACTGCAATTACTCGGCAGTACGTTGGAGGCACTGCAATCGCAGCGCAACAAATACGGACTCGACAAGCTGCGCGCCTTTATGGGCAGCCATGACCTCAACCAGCAAGTTCACGACCTTTTCAAGAAAGCCCTTGACCTCATCGACAAGAAGCTTTTGGTTCTTCCTATTGACGACGTCGACACTTCGCTCAACCGCGCATTTGACAATCTTGAAGTCGTTCGCCGCTACCTAACCTCTCCCTATGTACAGCCGATCATCAGCGGTGATCTCGGACTCTACCACGAGGTAACCTGGAGGAATTTTTACTCAAAACTTACTAAAGATAGTAAATCGGGTGACCGGGAGACTCGAAAGACCGCGAACGACCTCGCAACAGACTACCAAAGAAAGATCATGCCCCTGCACCTGCGAATGGAGATGCCAACCGCCTCAAGCTACTTGGAAAATCCGAGAATCTTCCTAGCCAAACACGAAGACGTCTATTTCCCACTCCCTGTATTTTCACGCTGGCTGGACGCGCTCCTCAATGACAGGCTGAATAACTTGCCTGGGCGAAGACTAAATTACGAAGTTGAGACAGTACGAGAGCTCGCACAGCTGGTCTTTGCATTCAGAAAAGAAATCCCTGCTTTAAGCAAGGCCTTGGATTCGGCAGGGGTGTCACTTAATAGCGACTGGTGCCTGCACCGATTAATTTTCATGCCCACTGGCGTTCTCTCCGCCTTGGAAGATTTCCCACGAGAGTACCAGCACGCGCAGAGTCTGAGAGGAAGATCCCAGCGGGAAACAGCCAGGGATCATGCTTACAATAAATTCTTCACTGAAGCTGACAGTAAAACAAATAACAAACCCGACAACTGGAATGAACGGATTATCGAATCGAAGAAAATCCTGCTTAACTACATGCACCATAAGCATGCGCATGCCGCGACCTGCCTGGCGTTAGAGGCAGACCTGCATTTCATCGAAATTGGTAAAAACCCAAACCGTCATCTCTCCGAATTATTTGCTACTCGTTTATTCGAGCCTTTGAAACTAAGTAAGGAGAGCATCGCCACCTTCCCAGGCAAATCTACGTCACCATTGCCCGATGATTGGAAAGGGCGCGCCCCCGAGGAATGGCTAAAACTTATCAGCGAGGAGCCAGTCCCCTACGCACTGCCGGAAATTGGTCGCGCCTCCGGCAGTTTCGAACAGCCAGACAAGGCTTCACAGTTTATCATTCACCTAATGCAATACCGCAGTTACTTCAGCGAGAGCCGACAAACCGAAACCATCTTCAGCGGCAGAATTTTTGAACTGGTAATTTCCAGCCTTGTGAGAGACATATCTCCAAAAGATATTCTAAACCTTCTCAATCGCGTACCTTTTCACTCACTTCCTGGCACACTTGGCAACCACGAAAACTACGTAGAAGGCACCTTTGACGAATTTGACCAAGAATCTAGCTACGGACTATCTGGCTTCAGTGAAAAAATCAACGCTTGGCGGCGCGATTACCATATCGACCAACAATTCCTATCGAGCTGGCTAACGTTCAATGTAATGAATAACTACTTCGCAAAAACCCTTACCTTCAACCCTCCCCTGAGGGCTAACCAGAATCACGGCAACCCAAACATCGCAAGCATTTTACTTACAGCTAGGAGTGCATTCAGAACCTTATGGAATGCTTTTGCCAGGGTAGAAAAGGGGGAAATTTTCGGAATGCCTCTTGTACTCACAAGCTTCAATGTAGGCGCAAACGATAATTTCGAGCAGAATCTTGCTTACAAACAAAACATACAACCCCTACTGCGAGCCGCCGACAAACGCTCTTTTGGCCAAGAGACTCGCTCATACACATTCGCGCTGGCGCACCACCCATTATTTGATTTAATTGAGCTCCTCATCAAAGGCCACCAGATCAATCCAGAAAACAACGAAGATCAGGACATCGACGGCAGCCCGAACCCTCGCCTGATCGCCACCACCATCAAAAAACATTTTAACATCTCCGGAAAAATAGAGGATACGCTAAAAAATGCACACCCATCCTCCACTGACATTGAGGAAATTGAGAACAAGTGCATTCAGTTAGGCTTCAGCATTTACACTATCCGAAGCAACCAGTACTTTGACGCCCTCGCCAAAAAGGCCGGAACTTCGGAAAGCTGAAATGTTTCTAATTTCTCTCCTCGAACTCACCACTGGTAACTTTCTCTCCAGCAGCGAACTGGCCGAACACCTCAAGGCCGACTTGCTCTCGCGAGACCTGCCCCAGCGCCTCTGCGATGCTGGGCGCTTCGTCGAGAGCTACCAACGCTGCCTGCGGGAGGACTTGGACAGACATCATTACGGCCGTTTCCGTCTCAATGACCTGAAACTCGCCGCAGAACAACTGTGCCCGAACGAACTGTTCCGCATACCACGGCTGGACGCTCTGGACACCCTGTTCCGGACGTTCTTCCTGTGCAACGGCGACCATGTCCACTACCGCCCCGAGTACCTGACGGACTACGCCCACCTGTGCGCCATGGTCGATCCGACGCTAATCGTCGCCTGGCACCTGGCGCAACGCTTCAGGCAGAACCCGCACCTGTCGGCAGCCGACGCCCAGCGCATCGTGCAGGCCCAGCAACCGCTGTTCAGCCCACCGTCGATTGCCAACAAACCCTTTTCCGAAGGGCACGTACACCTGGGTGGTGCGCATTTCGACGGCATCATTCTGATGAACCAGATCACCCACCAGCCAGGCATGGAAGCCTTCGCACCGCTGCATCGCCTCTGCCACGGGCTACTCGGCGAATGGCCGGGGCGCCTGGATGCAAACCCAGGCAAGATTCTCAAGCTGTACCAGCGCACCCTGGGCAAGGCGCACCTGACAGACGGGCCGCTGATCCTCAGCTGGCCGGGCTTCAGCACCCTGCAGCCGCACACCGATGACCGCCGCCACCCCAGCTGGATGAAACTGCAGCTGGCCCAGGCCATCACTGCGGGTGACTTGAGCAAAGCCTGGCTGTGGCTACTGATCTGGCTGTGGACTCAGTACCAGGATGCCGAAGCGCCTCCCGTGCTTCGCATGGGCATCTTCTACCTGGTTCTGGCGCTGATGGCCGAACGGCGCAAGCTGTTGATGGACGGCCAGGGGTTGACGCGCTTTACGACGATTTATGGCGGGTTCAGCAAAGCCTCCAGGCACAACCCCCAGAAACAGCTGCTGACGTACGGCCGCGCATGCGCCCGCCAACTGTTCCAGAACCCCGAGGATTGCGCCGAACTGAAGATCACCGAAAGCATCTTCACCAGCGAGCACATGGCCAGTTGGGTCAGCGCCCTTGAACAGCACCATGGCCAACAGCCAATCACACCGCTCAAGCCGGTCACCCTGCACCAAGCCAAACACTTCCGCTCACGCATGGAACGCTGGCACCTGTGCATCCACTTCCTGCGCCGGGTGGAGCACCTGCACAAACGCGGCAAGATCTGGGCCGACGGCGAGAAACTGCACCGAAAGCTCAGAGAACATTCCGGTTGGTCGTCCCCTGAGTTTCTGCATGGCAAGGTCAGCGAGCACTTCCGTTTCGAGCCGAGCGCCTGGGTGCGCGGGCTGGACGTCGCCGGCGACGAGAACACGACCCGCAACGAGCTCTACGCTCCTATGCTGCGCTGGCTGCGTGCCGGCCTGCAGCCGGCCGGCCACGGCGATGGCTTCCAGGGCGGGCTGCACCTGAGCATTCACACCGGCGAGGACTATGCCCACCCTCTGTCGGGCATGCGCCATATCGACGAGACCGTGCACTTTTGCGAGATGCGCCACGGTGACCGCATCGGCCATGCGCTGGCGGTCGGCGTGTCGCCGCTGCAGTGGTGCCAGAACCAGGGCGACATGCTGCTGCCGGTGGACGAGCACCTGGACAACCTGGTGTGGCTCTGGCACCACGCCACGCAACTGGCAACCTGCGTCCCGCTGGCGAATCAGATCCTGCCGCGGCTGGAACGCCGTATCGCCCAGTTCGTGCCCCATGTCGCCTGGACCAGCCCTCATTACCTCAATGCGTTCTACCCTCGGCAGAAGCTCGGCAAAGGCCAGGCGCAATCCCAGCCCGAAGAGTCGCGGCGCTACATCAACCCGCACACCCTGCATGAAGCCTGGCGCTTGCGCCGCAACTGCTTCCACATGCTCGAGCAGTACCGGCTCGACGAACCCCTCGACGACAAGATGCGCGCCGCCCTGCCCGACCGGGAGATCCTCGGCACGGTCAACTTCCTCAAGCTCAATGGCCAGCATGACGACCCGGGGGCGGCGCTGCTGTACTGGCGTCGTTCCACCCTGCTCAGCCATGCCGAGTACAAGCCCCGCATGGTGCATGTGCGCATCCAGCGCCACGCCCTGGTCGAGACCCCGCCGATGCCAGGCGAGCAAGGCCTGCTGCTGGACTACGAAACCCCGGAAGAGCTGGAGTTCATGGAGGCGTTGCAGGACCACCTGATCGAAACCTGCGACCAGCGCGGGATCATCTTCGAGACCAATCCCAGTTCGAATGTGTACATCGCGCGGATCGGCAAGCACGCCGATCACCCGATCTTCCGCTGGAACCCTCCGGACGAGAGCACGCTGGAGCGCGGCGCGGTACACAATCGCTTCGGACTGCGACGCGGGCCCATCCGGGTCACGATCAATACCGACGATCCTGGGGTGATTCCGACGACCTTGCGCACCGAGTATGCGCTGCTTCAGGAAGCGGCCAAGGCGATGGGCATTTCCAGGACCCGAACCGAGGAATGGCTGGAGCGACTGCGGATCTATGCCAACGATCAGTTCCAGCGCAACCATCGGCCGGTGTTCAGGGACCGCTGACATCGCGCCGGGACCAAAGACGCAAGCATCACCAGCGTGGGAGCGGCGGTGCGCCGCTGCCACAAGCTGTACCGACAGCAGGCCCTCAGCGCCACGCCTGCGGTTGCCGGTAGTCCGCTACCCATTGCGCCACCGCCTCCACCGGCATCGGCCGGGCGATGCCGTAACCCTGGGCCAGTTCGCAGCCCAGCTCCATCAGCAGCCGTCCGTGCTCGACAGTCTCCACGCCCTCGGCGATCACTTCGCGTCCGAACGCCCGCGCCAGGCCGATCACCGCGCCAGTGAGAGTCAGGTCGTCATGGTCATGAAGGATGTCGCGCACAAAGGACTTGTCGATCTTGATGGTCTGCGCCGGCAGGCGCTTGAGGTAGCTCAACGAGGAATAGCCGGTACCGAAGTCGTCCAGCGAAAAACGCACGCCCAGGGCTCGGCAGGCATCCAGGCAACGGCCGACCCGCGGCAGATTGTCGATCGCCACCGATTCGACGATCTCCAGATCCAGATGCCCGGGCGACACCCCGGGATGACGCGCCAGCAGGCGCTCAAGGCGCTGGGCGAAGTCGCCGCGCTGCAGCTGGCGGGCGGCGATGTTGACGCTCAGTGACCAGTCTCGCCCGGACAGCTGCCACTGCTGCAACTGGGTCAGAGCCTGGTCGATGACCCACTCGCCCAGCTCGACGATCAGGTCGGTCTGCTCCACGAAGGGCAAAAACTCCCCCGGCGGCACCGGCCCCTTGGACGGATGCATCCAGCGCAACAAGGCTTCGAAACCGATCACCTGACCGCTGCGCATGTTCACCTTGGGCTGGTAGTGCAGGCACAGTTCGCCCTGGCGCAGGGCCTGGCGCACCCGCGCCACGGTCTGGTGGGTGGCCTTGAGCTCAAGCTCCTGGGACACGTCGAACAGGTGGTAGCGGTTGCGCCCGCGCTGCTTGGCCACGTACATGGCCTGGTCGGCATGGCGCACCAGGGTGTCGGCGTCCTCGTCATCCTGCGGGAACAGCGTCACGCCGATGCTCGCGCTCAGGCTCAACGACTGCTCGCGCACCACATAGGGCGCGGCCAGCGCCTGGAGAATGCGCTGCAACGCGGCATGCAACTGCTGCGGGCCTTCGATATGGCGCAGGATCAGCACGAACTCGTCGCCCGACAGGCGCGCCACCGCATCGCCACCGCGCAGGATGTGCTGCAGACGCCGGGCGACCTCCACCAGCAGCAGGTCGCCGGTGGCATGGCCGTAGCCGTCGTTGACCGCCTTGAAGCCATCCAGGTCGAGCATGCACACCGCCAACGGAATACTCTCCCGGCGGGAGAACGCCAAGGCCTGGTTGAGCAGGTCGGACAGGTAGGCGCGATTCGGCAGGCCGGTCAAAACGTCATGCCCCACCCGCCACTGCAGGGTGTGCAGCAACTGGCGCTTCTCGGTCACGTCGAAGCGGATCGACACGTACTTGCGCACCTGGCCGGTGTGCGGGTCGATCAGCGGCACCATGGTGCTGTCCACCCAGTACAACGAGCCGTCCTTGGCGCGGTTGCAGATCTCGCCCTTCCACACCCGGCCAGCAGCCAGGGCGCGCCACATCTCGAGGAAGAAGGTCGGTTCGTGCAACCCGGAATTGAGGATGCGGTGGTTGGCCCCCAGCAGTTCCTCGCGGCTGTAGCCGGAGATGCTGCAGAACTGCTGGTTGACGTAGGTGATGCAACCGCGCAGGTCGGTCTCGGAAAAGATCGCGGCCGCATCGACGGCCGCGCGGTAGTTGTCGTCCATAAGCCTCGCAACCTAGCGGTTGAAGCGCTCCACCAGGGCGCGCAGCCCGGCGCACACTTGCTCCAGTTCCGCGCCGCGCACGGCGGCGGCATTGGCGCGGCGGGCGCTCTGCTGCACCGTGCCGGCCACGCCGTTGATCTGCCGCGAGACATCCTCGGCCACGCTGGACTGCTCCTGCGAGGCTGCGGCCATCTGCTGGCTCATGTCGCTGATGCGCTGCACCGCGTGCTGGATGCCCTGCAGGGCCTCCCGGGTCAGGGCGACCTGGGTCACGCCCTGCTGCGCGCCTTCCAGGCCCTGGCTGGCGATGCTCACCGCCTGCTCGGCACCGCCGCGCAGGCTGTCGATGATCGACTGGATATGCAGGGTCGACTGGCGGGTCTTGTCGGCCAGGGCGCGCACCTCGTCGGCGACCACCGCGAAGCCGCGTCCCTGCTCGCCGGCGCGGGCCGCTTCGATGGCGGCGTTGAGCGCCAGCAGGTTGGTCTGCTCGGCGATGGCGCGGATCATTCCGGCTGCCTCGGCAATGGCACCGGTCTGACCGGCCAGCTCGTTGACCGCCTGGTTGATCTGCCCGACCGTGCCGGCCAGGCTCTGGATCGCCGCGCCGCTGGCGTCGGCCACCTGGCTGCCCTGCCCGGCCAGCAGGTGCGCGGTGTGCGCCTGCTCGGCAGTCAGTTGCACGTGGCCGGCGACCTCGCCGATGGAGGCGGCCATCTCGGTCATGGCGGTGGCGGTCAGGTCGGTTTCGGCACGCTGTTCGAGCAGTGCCGACTCGGTGCTGCGCGACAGCCGCCCGGCATCCTGGGCGGCGCCGGCCATCTGCGCGGCGAGGTCGCTCAGGCGGGTGAGCGCGGTCTTCAGGCGCGCCTCCTCGCTGATCAGGATCAGCTCCAGCTGCCCGGCGGCACCGGGCAGGTCGCTGTAGGTCAAGGCCGCGACCGGGTCGCTGAAGGTGTTGTCGGCAACCTGAACGATGCGCCGCAAGTGGCGCCCCATACGGCTTTGCGCCCACAGGCCGACACCGGCGAACAGCGCCAGGGTCAGGCCCTGGGCGGGCAGTTCAGGCAAGATCTGGTTGGCGCCAATGGCCACGGCCCCCGCCAGCAGCGGCAGCGCCATGGCCCGCCCCAGCAGGGCCAGGCGCCGGGTCGGCGACAGCGCCGCCTTGCCGTCACGCAGCCGGGCGTACAGGGCTTCGGCGCGGGCCACCTGCTCGCGGGTCGGGCGCACGCGCACCGACTCGTAGCCGACCACCTGGCCGTTGTCGAGCATCGGCGTGACGTAGGCGTTGACCCAATAGAAGTTGCCGTTGCGGCAGCGGTTCTTGACGATGCCCATCCAGCTGCGGCCGGCCTTGAGGTACTGCCACATCAGCTCGAACACCGCCTCGGGCATGTCCGGGTGGCGCACCAGGTTGTGCGGGCTGCCGATCAGCTCGTCCTGGCTGTAGCCGCTGATGGCGGCGAACTCGGCGTTGCAGTAGGTGATCAGGCTGGCCGTGTCGGTCGCCGAAATCAGCCGCTGGTGCTCGGGAAAGCTTTGCTCGACCGGATTGACCGGCAGGTTCAGACGCACGATGAGACTCCATTCATACACGGCCCGACGCATGGCCTGACAGGAGGCCAGGGGCGCCGGAACCGTTCATCCTGGATCAGTTCCAATGTCCGACAACGCTTGCACACGGGCCGGCAAATGGCCGGATCGCCCTGGACGACTACTTGAATGACTGATCAATCAAAGCGGCGAATTCTACGAATTCCATCACATTTTGCAAATAAAGGTGACGAATCATGGCGTTGCGCCATATCGACATATATCGTTAAGTGCTTGATTCTAAATGGGAATTGAGCGATGACGAGAACAGGTCTAGGTCCAGCCCTGCGCCGCTACCGCAAACTGGCGGGCTTCACTCAGGCGCAACTGGGCGAGCGAACCGGCTTCGACCCCAAGACCATCAGCCGTTTCGAAACCGGCACCTACACCCCCAGCATCGAATCGCTGGTGAGCTTCGCCGAGGCACTGGGGATCAAGCCGAAAGTGTTCTTCAGCGACCCTGACGATGAAGACGAACAACGCGCCTACCTTTTCGGCGTGATCCACAACGCCCCTCCCAAGGACCTCGGCAAGCTGATCGCCGCCGTCGATCAGGTGCTGGCCAAGCCGTGAAATCCCCCCGCGCACCACGCTAGAGCAGAAGCACCGTCACTGCACCACAACTGGTCAGACCGGTAAGGCCGAAATCACTTGCAAAGTAAAAAAAATCGGCGTTTTATGGCTCGGCAGTGAACAAACCGGTAAGACCACAATAATTAAGTCCTGCGCTCTTTCGCTCCGTGTGGCTTGGGGGGCAAGGACACCGACCAGAGACTCCTCCCATGCTCAAATGGTGTTCGCGTTCGATCTTCCTCCAGGTTGTGCTCGGCCTTGCCCTCGGCATTGTCTGCGGCCTGAGCTTCCCCGACCTGTCCCTGCAACTCAAACCCCTGGGCGACGGCTTCATCAAGCTGATCAAGATGCTCATCGGCCTGATCGTGTTCTGCGTGGTGGTCAGCGGCATTTCCGGCGCCGGCGACCTGAAGAAGGTCGGGCGCATCGGCCTGAAATCGGTGATCTACTTCGAAGTGCTGACCACCCTGGCCCTGGTGATCGGCCTGGTGTTCGCCTTCTCCACCGGCATCGGCAGCGGCGCCAACATCCACCTCGACCAGCTGTCCAGTGCCGACGCCGGCGCCCTGGCCGAGCGCGGTGCGCACATCCACGGCACCACCACCTTCCTCATGGACCTGATCCCCACCTCGGTGGTGGGCGCCTTCGCCGACAACAACATCCTCCAGGTACTGCTGTTCTCGGTGCTGTTCGGCAGCGCGCTGAACCTGGTGGGTGAGTCGGCCTCGGGCATTTCGCGGCTGATCAACGAACTCAGCCACGTGATCTTCCGCATCATGGGCATGATCGTGCGCCTGGCGCCGATCGGCGTGTTCGGCGCCATCGCCTTCACCACCAGCAAGTACGGCCTGAGCTCGCTGCAGCACCTGGGTGGCCTGGTGGCGCTGTTCTACCTGACCTGCGCCGGCTTCGTGCTGATCATCCTCGGCACGGTGATGCGCCTGTCGGGCCTGAGGCTGCTGCCGCTCATCAAGTACCTGCGCGAGGAGCTGTCCATCGTCCTCGGCACCGCCTCCTCCGACGCCGTGCTGCCCCAGGTGATGCGCAAGCTCGAGCACCTGGGCATCGGCAGTTCCACCGTCGGCCTGGTGATCCCCACCGGCTACTCGTTCAACCTCGATGGCTTCTCCATCTACCTGACCCTGGCCATCGTGTTCATCGCCAACGCCACCGGCACGCCACTGGCGATGACCGACCTGCTGACCATTCTTCTGGTGTCGCTGGTGACTTCCAAGGGTGCCCACGGCATCCCAGGCTCGGCCCTGGTGATTCTCGCCGCCACCCTCACCGCGGTACCGGCGATCCCGGTAGTAGGCCTGGTGCTGGTACTGGCCGTGGACTGGTTCATGGGCATCGGCCGGGCGCTGACCAACCTGATCGGCAACTGCGTCGCCACCGTGGCCATCGCCCGCTGGGAAAAGGACATCGACCTGGAACGCGCCCACAACGTGCTGGCCAACAAGCCTGGCTTTGCCCCGATCACCCGCAAGCAGGGCCAACCTCATCAACAGGAATTCTAAGCCCAAGGCCGCCGGCGCCCAGCGCCGGCCGGCCAAGCGCAAAGATGCCGCGTCAACCAAGGAGCGAACCGTGATCAGCTCTTCGACCGTAGTCAATTCAGTGGTGGAGAAACTCCGCCAGGCCCTGGCCCGCGGTCAGTGGCGCAGCGGCGACATGCTGCCCGGCCAGCGCGAGCTGGCCGAACAACTGGGGATCAGCCGACCGAGCCTGCGCGAGGCGGTGATCGTCCTGGAAACCCTGGGCCTGGTGCGCTCGATGCCCGGCAAGGGCGTGCTGGTGCTGGATGCCGACGCCGCCCAGTCACAGGAAGCGGACACCGTCGCCGAGGCCAGCCTGGCCGATGTGCTCGAGCTGCGCTACACCCTCGAACCCTTCATCGCCGGGCTGGTGGCGCAATCGGCCGGCAGCCAGGACATCGGCCAGCTGCGCCTGACCCTGATGGACATGCGCGAAGCCCTCGATGCCGGTGACAGCGAGGCCGGCATCAACGCCTACATCGCCTTCCATGAGGCGCTGTTCGCCCTGACCACCAACCCGATCTTCCAGAGCGTGGTGCAGCAGACCGGCAATGCCCTCAAGCAGAGCGCCGCCATGCTGCGCAACTCGCCCGAGCACCTGGCTGCGCGCCTGAGCGAGAACGAAGCGGTGGTGCGCGCGATCCGCGAGCGCAACAGCGCCAAGGCCAGCCAGCAGATGCGCCAGCACATCCTTGCCGAGGGCCAGCGCATGGGCATCGCCCTGAACATCCCGGACGACCAACCAGGCACCTGAATAAAGAAGGAGAGCGACCATGACCGCCTGCGCCCAAGCCGCCCCCCGCCTGCCTACCCTGCTCGGTGCCGGCGAGACCCGCCTGTCGGCGGAACAGATCTACCCCCGGCTGTTCGACGCCATCCTCGAACAGCGCCTGCCCCCCGGCAGCGCCCTGCCCGAGCAGGCGCTGGGCAATGCCTTCGGCGTCAGCCGCACGGTGATCCGCCGGGTGCTCGGGCGCCTGTCCGACCAGCAGGTGGTGGTGCAGCGCCCCAGCCATACCGCGCACCTGGCCGCGCCCGACCCCGAGCAGGCGCGCCAGGTGCTCAGCGCCCGGCGCCTGGCCGAAACCACGCTGATCGGCCTGGCCACCCAGCGCGCCCGACCGGCGCAGATCCGCCAACTGCGCCAACTGGTCGAGCGCGAGCGCCAGCACCATGAGCGCGGCGAACGCTGCACGGCGATCCGCCTGGGCGGCGAGTTCCACATGAAGCTGGCGCAGATGGCCGCCAACGCACCGCTGGCGCGCTTCCTCAACGGCCTGGTGCCGATGACCTCGCTGATCATCGCCCGTTACGAGTCACCATGCTGCGAGCACTGTGCGTGGCAGGAGCACGCGGCGATCATCGATGCGGTGGAAAGCGGCGACGGCCAGGCCGCGCTGGCGCTTATGCAAGAACATCTGGATCGCTTGCAAGCCAAACTGGAGTTGGACTGATCTGAGCGGAAACCTTACCGGCTGATGCTACCGGGTGAGTTTCAGGAAACTCGATGCCATCCCTGACATCCCGTCAGGGCTGCCATCAGAAGGTTTTATGACCAATACCCCATTCCACGACCCTGACATGATCGATTTGCCAGATCATGACGCCCCTCCCTCTCCCGTATCGACCCCAGGCATAGACTCACCGCAAGCCCCCTTGTCGCGGGAGGCACTTGCCAGCTCGAACACGGTGCACAGCCCTCACAAAACAACCATGAACCCACTTGACAGGATCGCCCATCAGAGCCACAACAACCTTGCTTTGCCGCTGCGCAGCCCTGTCGACGATCTGGGCGCTTCATTTGCCCGTTGGGAGGCAACCGCCATGGCCGACCCACAGGATCAGCACGCCCACCCCGTTCCTGCACCCGCGCCAGGCAGGGGTTTACTGAGCCCACCCCTGCCTCTCGATGCATTGGCCAGTGATGCGTCCTATGTACTGATGGACGAACGGGGGCGCGTCCTGTGCGCCCAACAACAAGGTGGGTGGGACTGGGCTTTTCTGGGTGACTTCAACGCCTACCATTCGGATGTGCTGTACTTTTCCGTCTCGACTTCACGCATCGGCAACCAGACTGTCCTGAAGACCACGAGCAAAAACAAACACTGGAACTTCCATGTCAATCACAACGACTGGATTTTCGCCTCCGCCCAACGCTGGCCTGGCTACCCCATGCTCGAATTGCACTTTGCCAACCTGCGGCATGATTCGAACCAGTTCACCCTGGCGTTCAATATCGGAGCAGAACATCGCGCCCTGGCCGCCGAGGGAGGCGCGTGGAATTACCTGCGCGTCGCCAGGCCAGACCACGCCACACGCTTTACCCTACACCGCTATTATGTGCCGGGGCGAGGGCTGGCGGACCTGATCGCTGAAACCTGGCCTGGCGTGAGTACTGACTTGATCCATGAGACTGACAGGCCTTATCTGGGCATTTCTGCGCACCACGCCGAACAGATCTGGAATGATTCGAAGCTTGGCCGCTACCAATGGCGTGAAGGGAGCTTCGATAGCGACGATTTCGCCTTCATCTACAAGGCTCAGGCCTCGCTGGACGCCTATCATGGCAATCTTCCCCATCCCTACGCGATAGGCTGGGTTACCGGTGCCAATGCCGCACACAGGTACACAGCGAACCTGTTCATGGACCTGAATGGCAGGCTCAATACACTCGACCCACAGACCGGCGAAATCGCAGCTGCGGCCAGTTGGGCTTTCGCACCGACCAGAATCCTGATCTGACCGGGGCGCACCGGCGGCGTATGACGCTTGCAGCACTCGGTAGGGTCACCCGAAATGCATCTCGAAGGCCCGGCGCGGTTTCGGCATTGGCGAATCCGCACCACGCCGCCACCTGCTTGGGCGACTCCTCCAGACATCCACTCGCGGCATTCAACGCGCCAGCTCCATCCAGGCCGCCGGGGTCATGCCCACGTCGGCCTGGAACAGCCGAGCTCACGCCGATCCGCAACGGTGCGCATTGTATTCGCGCACCTGGATCGCCTGGAGGACAGGCTGGAACTGGACAGGCCCAAGGGAAACCGTGCCGTATGATCAAGCGGCGGGATCCGCGCGAGACTCCCGGGCATCCCGGCATCCCGTCGGGCTTGTCCTGCCGAAGGTGCCATGAACACTACTGCAACCATTCCAACATCAGCCAGCCATTCGCTCGATAGCGTTCCCACGACCCCGCCAGAGGCCGCGCCCGCGCCAAGACCAAGCCCGGCGGGTGGCGAACTCAGCGCGGCAATGTCGCTGGACACACTGGCCAGTGACGAGTCGTATGTACTGTTCGACGAACTTGGGCGGGTCCTGTGTGCCCAGCAGCAAGGATCCTGGGGCTGGGCCTACCTGGGCGATTTCGACACCTACAACTCGGATGTGCTCTACATCGCCGTATCGGCCGCAGGCGGTGGGCGCCTTGCCACGCTGGACGTCTCGGCGAACGATCGCCCCTGGAGCCTTTACGCCAATGGCCCCATCGGCAGGGACCCTTGGTTGTTCGCCTCCGGCCAAGGCTGGCCAGGTTACCCGCGGATCAACCTGTGCCCCGTAAGCAACGGCAACAACGCCCAGCAATTCACCCTGCAGGTCGAAATCGACGGCGAGCGCAAAGCCTTCAAGGCCGGCAGCAGCACCTGGGACTGGCTGTACCTGGCAAGCCCCGCAAAGGAACCCACGCGCTTCACCCTGCATCGTTACCATATCACCGGCCAACGCCTGTTCGACCTCATCAAGACGACCTGGCCGAGCGTTGCCGCCGACGCACTTTGTGAAGCCGACAGTGCCTACCAGGCCATCTCGTCACACCACGCCAGGCAGATCTGGCAGGACGCGGGCCTTGGCCGCTGCCGCTGGCGCAGCGAAAGCTTCGACTGCGACGACTTTGCCTTTGTCTACAAGGGCCAGGCCTCGCTCGACGCCTACCACGGCAATGCAACCTACCCCTACGCCGTGGGCTGGATCGCTGGCGCATGCGGCAACGAGGCGCACGCGGTGAACCTGTTCCTGGACCTGGATGGCCATCTCAAGACCCTGGAGCCGCAAACCGGCGAAATCATGCTGGCGCAAGACTGGCCCTATGCGCCGTACCAGGTACTGATCTGAGACCTGTCACTTTTCACCTGCTGCATCGACCGAGCTGAACGCCACCGAGTCGACGCCAGGCAGGATCGACACTTCGTCCCCCAACGACCATTCCGCCACCCGCGCCGCCAGGGCGGCGGGCACACCCGGCGAGCCGCCTGGGCCGGGCGGCACGTCGTAGGTGGCGTGGGCGTCGTGCGCCAGCAACACCTCGAAGCCCCGTTGCAGCGCGGCGCGGGCGGTGGCGGCCAGGCACATTTCCGAGAGCAGGCCGCACAAGGCCAGGCACTGGACTCCCAGCTCATCCAGCAAGGCCTGCAACCCGGTCTCGACAAAGCCATCGTCCTCGGTCTTGAACAGCACGTGCTCGCCACGGGCCGCCGGGAAATACAATTGCCAGCCGGCCGTGTGCGGGGCGTCCGGGGTATCGGGGGCGCCGTCGTTCTGCAGGAAGATCACCGGCACGCCGGCCTGCCGCGCACGTGCCAGCAAGCGGGCGATGCTCGTCTGCAGGGCGAGATGAGCGGGAACGGCGTCGGGCCCTTCCATGAACGCGCATTGCACGTCCACCAGCAACAGGGCCTCGGCCTGGGGGATCGGTTCAGCGGGCATGCGACGCTCCAGTGCGAGAGATGAAAGGCCGAGCATAGCGCAGCCCCAGGGAGCGCCGTACCATGACCGCCGATTCATCACAGGGTCTTGGAGGCCAATATGAAGCACGCTATCGCGCCAGTGGGCGCGGAACATTTCGATCGGCTGGCCGATCTGTGGGAGGCCTCGGTACGGGCGACCCATGACTTTCTTCCCGATGGCTATATCGAGCGTCTGCGCCCGCTGGTGCGCGAGCAGTACCTGGGGTTTGTCGAACTGCGCGCCTGGCGGGACAGTGAAGGCCATATCCAAGGGTTTGCCGGGGTGCATGACGGCAAGCTGGAAATGCTCTTCATCGACCCCGCCTGCCGTGGCCAGGGCATCGGCAAGGCGCTGCTGGCCGGCGTGGTCGAGGAACTGGGCGTGCGTGAGGTGGACGTCAATGAACAGAACCCACAAGCGGTGGGGTTCTACCTGAAGCAGGGGTTTATCCAGGTGGGCCGCTCGGAGGTGGATGGCCAGGGCGATCCGTATCCGTTACTGCACTTGAAGCTGGAGGGGTGAACATGTTTATCAAGCCTGCAAAGGGGGCCGCTCTGCGGCCCATCGCGGGACGAGCCCGCTCCTACAGGTATTGTGCAGTACCTGTAGGAGCGGGCTTGCCCCGCGATGGGGCCCGCAAGACAAACCTATACTTCGGATAACCACCCAGCCTCTCGCCAAGGGGGCAATCCGCGTGAAATCAATCCTTGCGATGTTTGCGCTCTGCCTCCTGCTGGCCCTCGCCGGTTGCGCCGGCAAACGCCCCCCGGCCCCGCCGCCACCGCAGAACCTGCCCCCCGCCGTCTGGCAACGCATCGACCAGGACATCATCGAAGCCTCGGTCGCCGCCGCAGGCTCTGCCAACGACTACGCACGGCGTTCCATGCGCGTGTGGAAGGAGCAGGTGCAGCAACGCACCGAGAACGATTTCATCCCCTGGTTCACCGGCTACTGGACCCAGCAATGGCTCACGCTCAAGGTGGCCTGGTACACGATGAACAGCGGCAATGGCAACGAGCCGCCGGAAAAGCGCCTGGGCCTGTACCTGCAGGAGCAGTACCGCGAACGCGTGATCGACCCGGTGGCCGAGCAGATCAACCCCGAGGGCATCCGCGACCGCGCAAGCGAGCTGTACCTGCAACTGCTCGGCCAACAGCTGCCGGCGATCATCCAACGCTACAACGCGCCGCCCGAGCAGTTCAGCCAGCGCCTGAACCACATCCCGATCATCGCCCTGGGGCCGCCGGATGCACGCAACGCCTCGCTCTACCAGTTGCTGCGGGCCAAGTCGCTGGACCAGCAACCGGCCTGGCAATCCCTGCGCCAGCACCTGCACCAGCAGGCCGCCAAGGCCCCCGGGCAGACCGATGCCGGGCTATCGTCAGTGGCTACCCAGGCCAGCGAGAAACTCGGCGCCACCCTGGCCCCGCGTGGCGCCGCCAGCGCGATCGCGGCGGCAGTGGGCAAGGCGGCAGGAGCGCTGATCTCGGTGGCGGCAACCGGCTACGGCATCATCACCCATGACCGCGAGCAGCCGCAGATGGTCGAGCAACTACGGGTGATCCTCAATGTGGCGCTGAACCAGGAATGGCAAGAGCTGATGGAGAACCGCCAGAGCGGGGCCATGGCTGGGGTGTATTACTTGTCGGGGCAGGTGGAGGACAGTTTGCTGGGCTATCGAGCGCCGTGATCTGTAGGAGCGGCCTTGTGCCGCGAAAGGGCTGCGGAGCAGCCCCTGGATTTCAGCATTTATACATAGATCGCCGGGGCTGCTGTGCAGCCCTTTCGCGGCACAAGGCCGCTCCTACAGAAGGCTCAGGCCGGCGCCATTGCCGAGGTCGGCAAGCCGAAGATCCGGTCGAACGCCCAGTTGTAGACGAACGTGTAGCACGGCACCAGGATGATGAACGCCAGGTCCACCAGCAACGCCTCCAGCAGGGTCATGTCCAGCCACCAGGCGATCAGCGGGATCAGGTACACCACCAGGGTCAGCTGGAAGCCGATTGCATGCGCCACCCGACGGCCCAGGCTGCGGCCGCGCTTGGCCTGGCGGCTCTCCCAACGCTCGAACAAGGTGTTGTAGATGAGGTTCCAGACCATGGCGATGGTGGTGATCATCACCGCCAGGGGGCCGGTGTGCGAGGCCTGGGTGTCGGACAGGTAGGCCAGGCCCAGGGTCGACATGCACAGGCCGATCAGTTCATAGAAGGTCACGTAGACCAGTTTGCGTTTGATTCCTTGCACAAAGTTACCTTGCTGCGGGGATGACGAAGACGCGCAGAATGAATCAATAAACTTGACAGAAAAAGTCGGCAGCCTTCAGATTTACTGAAAGGAGACTGCCATGAACTTTTCCAGCGACACCATCCTGCTGTTTCTCGCCGTGCTCGACCGCGGCTCGTTTTCCGCCGCCGCGCGGGCCCTCGGGCGGGTACCCTCGGCGGTGAGCATGGCCATCGGCAACCTCGAGGCGGAGCTCGGCTACCCGTTGTTCGAGCGCGGCTCGCGCGAGGCGCGCCCGACCGCCCAGGCCCAGGCCCTGGAACCCCATGCCCGGCTGATCGCCGAACAGCTCGGGCTGCTGGAAGTGCACGCACTGGAACTGTCGCGCGGGCTGGAGAGCAGCCTGGCCATCGCCGTGGTCCCGGATATCGACCAGCGCCCGTTGCTCAACGCCATTACCCGCCTTGGCGAGCGCCATCCGCTGCTGGACATCGAACTGCTCGCCGCGCCCCAGGAGGAGGCCCTGCAATTGCTCGACAGCGGTCGCGCCGGCCTGTGCCTGGCCTTCGCCGGGTTGCAGGTGGACCCACGGCGCAGCTTCCAGCACATCGCCATGGAGTCGCTGGTGGCCACGCTGTCGCCGCAGCATCCTGCCCTGCGCGAAGGGCGTATCCGCCACCTTGAAGACCTGGTCAACCTGCGCCAGATCCTGGTGCGCAGCCGCGACCTGCCGCTGTCCGACCCGCGCTCGCTGATCGGCACCTCGCACTGGCGCACCGACAGCCTGGATCTTGCCGTGCAGATGGTCGAGGCGGGCCTGGGATGGGGCGACCTGCCACTGTCGCGGGTCGCGCCGCTGATCGACGCCGGGCGCCTGGTACGCCTGGAATTCCACAACACCCGCAACGAACTGCAACTGCCGGTCAATGCCTTCTGGCTGAAGCAGCAACCCCTCGGCCAGGCGGCCAGGGCGCTGGTGAGCCTGTTGGCTTCGAAATGATTTGTCACTCTGTTAGGGCAATTGCGCCAAGCACTGCGACATTTAGTCTTTCAACATTTTTCAGATTCGGCCGATAGCGTTGCAACAGGCTCCGCCATTCGTGCCACAAGCACGCGGCGCCCTCCTTTCACTGGCTCAAGGTCTCGAAACATGAACCTGAAATTCCGCCACAAGATCCTGCTCAGTGCCTGCGCCGTCGTCGTACTGGCCTTTGCGCTGTTCACCCTCTACAACGACTACCTGCAACGCAACACCATCCGCCAGAACATCGAGTCCTCGGTGCGCCAGGCCGGCGCGCAGACCGCCAGCAGCGTGCAGAACTGGATGAGCGGACGCATCCTGGTGCTGGAGAACCTGGCCCAGGACATCGCCCAGCAGGGTGCCGGCAGCAACGTGCCGGGCCTGGTCGACCAACCGTCGTACACCAGCAACTTCCAGTTCACCTACTTCGGCCAGAACACCGGCCTGTTCACCCAGCGCCCCGACGCCAAGATGCCCGATGGCTACGACCCGCGTCAGCGCCCCTGGTACACCCAGGCCGTGGCCGCCAACCAGACCATGCTGACCCCGCCCTACATGGCGGCGGTAGGTGGCCTGGTGGTGACCATCGCCATGCCGGTCAAGGCCAAGGGTAGCGGCGAGCTGATCGGTGTGGTCGGCGGTGACCTGAGCCTGAACACCCTGGTCGACATCATCAACGCCGTCGACTTCGGCGGTATCGGCCACGCCTTCCTGGTCGACCGCAATGGCCAGGTGATCGTCAGCCCGGACAAGGACCGGGTGATGAAGAACCTCAAGGACATCTACCCGGGCTCGCCGCTGCGCGTGGAAACCGGCATCCAGGAAGTGAGCCTCGATGGCAAGGAGCGCATCATCTCCTTCGCCCCGGTTGACGGCCTGCCGTCGGCGCAGTGGTACATCGGCCTGTCGATCGACAAAGAAAAAGCCTACGCCCCGCTGAGCCAGTTCCGCACTTCGGCCATCATCGCCATGCTCATCGCCGTGGCCGTCATCGCCGGCCTGCTGGGCCTGCTGATCCCGGTGCTGATGAGCCCGCTGACCACCATGGGCCGCGCCATGCAGGACATCGCCGAAGGCGAAGGCGACCTGACCCGCCGCCTGGCCGTGCAGCAGAAGGACGAATTCGGCGAGCTGGCCACCTCGTTCAACCGCTTCGTCGAGCGTATCCATGCCTCGATCAGCGAAGTGTCGTCGGCCACCCGCCTGGTGCATGACCTGTCGGAAAAAGTCGTGGGCGCCTCCAACGCCTCGCTCTCCGGCTCCGAAGAGCAGAGCATGCGCACCAACAGCGTCGCCGCCGCCATCAACGAGCTGGGCGCCGCCACCCAGGAGATCGCCCGCAACGCCGCCGATGCCTCGCAGCATGCCAGCGGCGCCAGCGAGCAGGCCAACGGTGGCCGCCAGGTGGTCGAAGAGGCCATCAGCGCCATGACCGCCCTGTCCGAGCGCATCAGCGAGTCCTGCGAGCAGATCGAGACCCTCAACGCCAGCACCGACGAGATCGGCAAGATCCTCGACGTGATCAAGGGCATCTCCCAGCAGACCAACCTGCTGGCGCTCAACGCCGCCATCGAGGCCGCCCGTGCCGGTGAAGCCGGCCGTGGCTTCGCCGTGGTCGCCGACGAAGTGCGCAACCTGGCCCACCGCACCCAGGAGTCGGCCGAAGAGATCCACCGCATGATCACCAGCCTGCAAGTTGGCTCGCGCGAGGCGGTGCACACCATGAACACCAGCCAGGTCTCCAGCGAAGAGACCGTGCAGGTGGCCAACGAGGCCGGCGAGCGCCTGGCCAGCGTCACCCAGCGCATCGGCGAGATCGACGGCATGAACCAGTCGGTGGCCACTGCCACCGAAGAGCAGACCGCCGTGGTCGAGAGCCTGAACCTGGATATCACCCAGATCAACGCGCTGAACCAGCAAGGGGTGGAGAACCTCAACGAAACCCTGCGCCACTGCGACGCCCTGAGCCAGCAGGCCGGGCGCCTGAAGCAACTGGTCGGCAGCTTCCGCATCTGACCTGCCGCCCGCTCCCGCATGCACTGCGGGAGCGGGCTTGCCTCAGGCCACCGCCACCTTCGCCCCCCTGCCCCGCCGCAACCACCCCACCAGCACCGCCGCCATCAGCACGAACCCCAGGTAGCCGAACAGCGGATACACCTGTCCTACCAGGCTGATGAACCCCACCAGGCTGCAGACGAACCCCACCCCACCGGCCACCACCGCCCCCCAGCGAAACTTCACCGTGCCCGCCGGCAGCAATCGCGACAGGAACGAGAACAGCGTCCCCACCGCCGTGTTGACGATCATCCCGAAGATGATCAGGCACATCACCAGCCCGAGCAGCGGCGACACCTCGCTGGCAATCGACAGCATCGGCATCGGCAGCGCGGCCACGCTGTCCAGGCGCGACAGCAGCCCCGCGCTCATCACCAGCATCAGCCCACCCAGCGCCGCGCCGCCCAGCAGGCCGCCGACCACGGCAACCCGTCCATTGCGTGCCGAGCCGCCGAGGATCGCCAGGATCGGCGCGCCGGCAACGATGTTGTAGGAGACATACAGGAACGCCCCAAGCAACCAGTGATGGGTGCCCGCCTCCTGCTGGCTGGCCACCTGGTCGAGCGCCGCGAAACTTAAGCTGCGGGTACACACCGCATACAGTGCGATGGCCGAGGCCACCAGGATCAGCAACGGGGTGATCGCGCCGATGGCCACCATCACCTTCTGCACATCCAGGCAGACGATGGCCACCACCAGCACGGTAACCAGCACGCTGCCGGCCAGCGCCGGAATGCCGAACTGTTGTTCAAGCAGTGCACCGCCACCGGCGAGCATGACCACGGTCACGCCGAACATGAAGAAGGTGATGAGCCAGTCGACCAGCACGCCCAGGTGCCGACCGCAGATGGCCTGGATCACCTCCTTGTGCGAGGTGGCCTTCAGGCGGTTGCCCAGCCCCGCCAGGGCCATGCCGAGAAACGTGAACAGCGCGGCGCTGACCAGCGCGCCGACCAGTCCCCAGACGCCGAAATCGACGAAGAACAACAGCAGTTCCCGCCCGGACGCAAAGCCCGCCCCCACGATCACGCCGACGAATGCGCCGGCGATCTTCAGCTGCTCTTGCATGTGCACCTCTGGTTTTTATTGTTGTGTCGGGTCGTTGCAGGGGTTGTTGTGGGAGCGGGCTTGCCCCGCGATGGCTGTATCGCGGGACAAGCCCGCTCCCACAGTGTCAGTTGTCCTGACCGATGTAGGCCTGCACCTCGATCTCCACATCCACCCCCAGCGCCAGTGCCGAGGCCACCGTCGAACGCACCGGCAGCGCCGCACCGAAGAACTCCTTGTAGACCTCGTTGAAGCCGGCGAAATGGCTCATGTCCGACAACCACACGGTGCACTTGACCACCTGGTCGAAGCGCGCGCCGCACGCCGCCAGGCTCTCGGCGATACGCTCGCAGGCCGCCCGGGTCTGCGCCTGGATATCGCCACGCACCACCTCGCCGCCCGGGCTCATCGGCACCTGCCCGGACAGGAACAGAAAGCCCCCGGCCTTCACCGCACGGGAGAAGGGAAACGGCAGGCTGCTGGGAAAACGCTGGATTTCATTGCTCATGGGATGCTCCATTCAGGGTTGGATGAAACGTGCCGGGGACAACCGTGCTGGCTCGACCCCCTGGCTGACAAGGCTGGCGCACAGCGGCAGGCCCAGCAACAGGTCGGCCGCCAGGCGCGAAGCCCCGGCGGCGGACTGGATACCGTAGCCGCCCTGGGCGGCCAGCCAGAAGAACGCGGGGGAAACCGGGTCGAAGCCGATCACCAGGTCGCCATCGGCGACGAACGATCGCAGCCCCGCCCAGCTGTGGCTGGGCCGGCGGATCTCGAGGGTGGTCATCGCCTCGATGTTGTAGATCCCCAGCGCCAGGTCCAGCTCTTCGGGCGCGGCGTCCTGCGGCTCGACCGGGTCGGCATTGGCGGGCGAGCCCAGCAGTTGGCCGGCGTCGGGCTTGAAGTAGAAGCTCTCGTCGACGCCGATCACTGCCGGCCAACGGGCGAAGTCGTGCTGCGCCGGGCCAGGAAAGGTGAACGCGCTGCGCCGGCACGGCTGCAGGCCGACCTTGCCGATCCCGCACTGCCCGGCCACCTGATCGGCCCAGGCGCCGGCGGCATTGACCAGTTGCCGTGCGCGCAGGCGGCTGCCGTCGGCCAGCTCGACATGCCACAGGTCATCCAGATAGTACGCCTGCACCAGCTCGGCATTGCAGCGCACCTCGCCACCGGCTTGGCGCAGGCCGCGCAGGAAGCCCTGATGCAGGGCGTGCACGTCGAGGTCCATCGCCCCGGTCTCGTGCACGGCGCCGGCCAGCAGTTCGCCGCGCAGGCTCGGCACCAGCTCGAGCGCCGCCGTGCTGTCGAGCAGGCTGACGGCGGTGCCGTTGGCCAGGTTCTGGGCGTAGGTGCTTTCAAGCAGATCGTGCTGCTCATAGCTGGCGACATACAGGCAGCCGCGGGGTTCGAGCAATGGATGCTCGCAGAAGCCCGCCGGCGGCTGCTCGTAGAACGCCCGGCTGGCGCGGGTCAGGGCCTGGATCTGCGGGGTGCCGTAGGCCTCCATGAACATCGCCGCCGAGCGCCCGGTGGCGTGATAGCCCGGCTGCGCCTCGCGTTCGAGCAGCAGCACCTGGCGCTGGCCGGCCAGTCGGTAACCCAGGGAGGAGCCAGCGATGCCGGCGCCAATGATCAGAATATCGTGGACCTGTCCCATGCACGCTCCTGCGGCGCTAATTATCATTTGTGAGAATTCTAATATATGAGAATTTAGAAATACGCAAGGCACCAAGGTAAGATGCCCGACCACAGCATAGCCCGAGAGCCCCGATGCCCGACGCCCCCACCACCCGCACCCCGCTCGACCGCAGTGAAGTCGGCGCGCGCCTGCGCCAGGTGCGCAAGGCCCGGCAGATGACACTCAAGCAGCTGTCGGCGCTCAGCGGCGTACCGCTGTCCACGCTGTCGAAAATGGAGCTGGCGCAGGTCTCGGTAAGCTACGAAAAACTGGCCGCCGCCGCCCGCGCCCTGAACCTGGACATCGCCCAGCTGTTTCGCGCCAGCGGCCCGGTGGGCGCGCCGCAGCCGGCCACCGTGGTAGTCGATTCGCTGGCGGCGGTGGCGGGTTATTCCACCGGCACCTACGACTACTACCCGATCGCCGGCGCCTTCCCCGAGCGACGCATGACCCCGGCCTATGCCCGCATCATCGCCCGTGAACGCGGCCAGTTCGACGATTTTATCCGCCATCCCGGCCAGGAATTCGCCATGGTCATCAGCGGACGCGTGCGCATCGAATTCGAGACCGGCGAGGCGGTCAGCATCGGGCCTCAGGAGACTGCGTATTTCGACAGCCAGGTGGGGCATATCTACCTGTCGGAGAGCGAGGATGGCGGCGATGCGCAGGTGATGGTGGTGATGACTGATCGCTGAAGCGCCTGGAGGTAACTCATCCCCCTGTAGGAGCGGCCTTGTGCCGCGAACGGGGCGCGGAGCGGCCCCAGGATTTCAGCGTTCAAGCAACAATCGCCAGGACCGCTGCGCAGCCCTTTCGCGGCACAAGGCCGCTCCTACACAAAGCCAGTGAATGAGCCGGGCCAGTTATAACCTAATAACGAACAAGTCTATTTGGCTATAAAAAAATCTATATGCTGGCATCCATCCGATCACGGGCAAGCTGGGCGTCGAGTAGCGTATGGATGTAGGTTCTTTCGGTTTCACCATTGCGGGACTGGTTGTGGGCTTCATCGTCGGCATGACCGGCGTCGGCGGCGGTTCGCTGATGACCCCGATCCTGCTGTGGTTCGGCATCAACCCGGCCACCGCCGTGGGCACCGACCTGCTCTACGCCGCCATCACCAAGGCCAGTGGCGTCTGGGTGCATGGCCGCAACAAGAACATCGACTGGAAGATCACCGGCTGGCTGAGCCTGGGCAGCGTCCCGGCCGCCGCGCTGACCCTGTGGTTCCTCAGCACCCTGCACGCCGACACCTCCGCGCTCAACGCCATCATCAAGCAAGGCCTGGCGGTGGTGCTGATCCTCACCGCCCTGGCGATCCTGTTCAAGTCGCGCCTGCAGGCCTTCGCCAGCAAGCATGCCGGCGATCACTACCACCTCAGCGACCGCACCCTGAACATCCTCACCGTGATCACCGGCGTGGTGCTGGGCGTGATGGTCACCCTCACCTCCATCGGCGCCGGCGCGCTGGGGACCGTGGCGCTGTTCCTGCTGTACCCGTTCCTGGTCACCCGCCGCCTGGTCGGCACCGAGATCGCCCACGCCGTGCCGCTGACCCTGGTGGCGGGCCTGGGGCATGCCGGCATGGGCAACATGGACTGGTCGCTCTTGGGCTACCTGCTGCTGGGTTCGCTGCCGGGGATCTACCTGGGCAGCCACCTGACCGGGCGTATCTCCGACCGTGTGCTGCGGCCTTGCCTGGCGACCATGCTGTTGCTGATCGGCTACAAGCTGGCGTTCTGAGCCGTCCCTCAGACCCTGTAGGAGCGGCCTTGTGCCGCGAAAGGGCTGCGCAGCGGCCCCAGGATTTCAGCATTGACGGAAAAATCGCCGGGGCCGCTACGCGCCCCCTTCGCGGCACAAGGCCGCTCCTACAGGGGACATGTCAACCTAGGCACCACAGTACCGGCCAGAATTCCGGCTTTACGTATCCACAGCGATCCAGCCGGGCCACCCGCTCCAGACGCATGCGCTGACCGTCATAGCGCCATTGCTGGACCAGGCCACAACCGCGCTCCAACAGGCTTTTATCAGTGGCCTGCAATTGGCCACTTTGCGGATCGAACGTCACATGGCCACTGAGCTGCGGTGCCAGTAACGGCGTCGGCGCCTCGAAGGCCATTTCACTGATCTGGTAGGGCTCGGTGCGAGACACCCGATACAGGTAATTGGCGCAGAACTCGCCACTGCACCCGACATTGAGAATGACCAGGGCACTGTCAGCGTCCAGCGGGTACACCTCATAGTGGCTAAAGCTGAGGCCCGGCACATCACCTTCGACACCCGCCTGGCGCTTCACCGTCCTGCCGATTTCATGCGCCTGCTCGTCGCTCATGCCAGGCGCGGCGACAAACTGCGGCAACGCCGCCGCGACAGGAGCGTCAGGCACCTCGGCAGCCGGGACGTCGCCCACCCGCACCAGCGCATCGGCATGCCCTACCCGACCCTGGACCGCATCAATGGCCAGCAACGCGCCACTAATCCCCTGCAACGACGCCACCAGCTCGCCATCCTCGGTCAACGAACTCAGGCGATTGCCGTTGCGTATCTGACGGATCAGCGCCAGTGTCGCATCACCTTCGAGCTGCAGGTCGAAATCGTACTCACCTTGGATCCGCCGCCATTGAGCAGACAGTTCCTGACCATCGAGCAACACCTGGTCGGCAAACGCCGGCCCGACACGCAGCGTCAGCTCGAGCTTACCCTGCGGCCCTGCCTCGCGCCGGACGATGGTCTGCAGGCCGCTCATCAGCTCGTCATCGATCGCCAGCAACGCCGTGCAGGCACGGGTGTTATCACAGCCGACCGCCCAGTCCTTGACCTGCCGGTACAGCGGCACCGCCTCTAGCGCTGCCGGGTCGCTTTCGGCCTGCGCGGCCAGTGGTGCCATGAGCGCCAGCAGCAGTGCCGCACGGTGGCGTTTCATCCATTGCATGGTGTTGCCCCTGACATCCCTTTCGCGTTTTCAGCCTTCGCTGCGCCATAGTACCGGCCAAGTGTCAGTGCCCACTTCGGCACACCGGTCCATCCGCGCCAACCTGACCAGGCGCATGCGCATGCCGTCGTAGCGCCAGCTTTCCTCGACCCCGCAGCTGCCGGGATAGTCGTCCTTGGCATAGCTGTAGAGCTCGCCTTTTTTGGGGTAGAACTCGATGGCGTCGCGCATGCGGCTGATCAGCACCGGGCTGGACGGCGCCTCGAACTCCAGCGGCCCAAGGGCATAAGGCGCCTTACGCGACACTTTGTACAACGCGTAGAGGCAATGGAAATCGTTGCAGTTGTAGCTGAGCAACGCCAGGGCGTGCTGGTCGTCCAGGGCATGCAGCTCAAGCTTGGGAGCGACATCGTATTCGTTCTTCAACTGGTCTTCGGCGGCCGCCTTGGCCATCACTACCGGGTTGATGCCCGCCAGTTCCTGCTCGCTAAGCGGCGTGGCTGTCACAAACGCCGGTACCTGGGGCTTGGCCGGGATGGGCAACTGGGCGTCGGCGACGCTGTCGCCGGGGCGCACCAACGCGCTGTAGTGACCGACCCGGCCCTGCACCGCATCCATCAGCAGCAAGGCGGCGCTCAGGCCTTGCAGCGAACTCACGCGCTCCCCTGGCCGGGTGTCGTCCACCAGGCGCTGGCCATTGCGCAATTGCCGCAACACGGCATAGGCATCGGCGCCCTCCAGTTCCAGGGTGGTCTCGACGCCGCGGGTCATGCGCCAGGGTGCGACCAGTAGCTCTCCGTCGAGCAGGGGCTCGCCCGACCAGTCAGTGCTGCCCACCAGGGTCAGGTGCAGGTTACCCCAGGCGCCCGCCTCGCGCTGCACCAGCATGCCCACCCGCATCTTCTCCGGATGATCGGCCAGCACCGCGGTGCAGAAGCGCGTGTTGTCGCAGCCCACCACCCAGTCCTTGATCTCCCGGTACACCGGTACCGGCTCTGGCTCCGCCGCGCCGACCAGGCCGGGTAGCAACGCCAGCCCGAGGGCCAGCAAGTTCCTTGTTGTTGCGCGCATCGTGCTGCATTCCTGTCTTAGCCGTGAAAGCCCCACTCCAGAGGCGGCGCAATGATTCCACAGATCAAATGCCAGGTGCGGAAAATCGGCAGTGGTGGTGGCGCCATGGGATCTGGCAGTATCGGTTGCGTCATGTTCAGAGCCTGCGCCATGTCCGCTACCGTCAGCCCGCTGTTGCTTGCCTTGCGCGAGGGTACCCGCGCCTGCCACGAAGGGCTGGAGGCGCGCCTGCCGTTCTTCAGCGAAGGCTTCGACCGGGCGGCCTATGCGCGCCTGCTTGCGGCTTACCACGGTTTCCATGCGCCGCTGGATACCTTGCTGGCCGGGTACCAGGCCGCCGAACGCAACAAGACACCCGCCTTGTCCCGCGACCTGAGCGCCCTGGCCATCGATGTCGAAGCACTGCCGCTGTGCCACGCCCTGCCTCGCATCGACGATGAAGCCAGTGCACTCGGTGTGATGTATGTACTGGAAGGCTCCACCCTGGGCGGCCAGCTACTCAAGCGAGCCATGGCTGAACGCCTGGGCATCGACGCCGACAGCGGCGGTGCGTTTCTCGACGTCTACGGCGCGCAGACCGGCGCACGCTGGCGCAGCTTCCTCGCTCGACTGGCTGGCGCAGATCCGGAGCCTGCCGCCCAAGCCCGGACGGTAAAGGCAGCGGTCGAGACCTTCACCTGCTTCGAACAATGGCTTGAAGAGCGACGCGTGCTGGCCTGCTGATCCCCCGCGCTGGGGCCTTACCTACGGCACTTGTTCAACAGCGATGTCACCGTGGGCGTCATGCTGATCGCCGCCCCGCACAAACCACCGCATAGCAGCGCGAAGCCCAGCGCCCGCAGCGGGTGCAAGGTATTGAAGAATGCCAGTACCAACAGCATCAGCAACAACGCCAGCGCGTAGCGGATTGACGTTCTTGGAATTGCCACCATCAGCAGGTTGAAGAGCACGAAAGCGTAGAACACCATCATCGTTGCCAAGCCAACGCTGACGCCTCGCGCCATCGGCGGGCCGATATACTGCCGGTACAGATCGAAGCCCAGCCTCAAGAGGAAGGGAAACGCCACACAGGCCAGTGCGTGCAGCAGGAAACGGGAAAGCAACGGCAACATTCGTCCTTGATCCTGGAGCCGGCCATGGTTTGCGCAGGGCCGTGAGTGAGGAAAACGGATGCTAATGGCCGGAATGGCCGCCAGCAAGCCACAGTATTGGCCGGCAACCCCTCGTGACAAAGACCTGCTTTTCCAGCTTGGCGCCACACAGCAGAATCCCTACGTCAAAGACGTAAGGATGCGGTATGCTGACGATCATCGAAGCGCCACTGTTTTCGAAGCTGTGGCCCGACTACTGGACCGCTGACGAACATGGCGCGTTCATGCACCACTTGGCCAACAACCCTGATGGCGGCGCAGTCATCCCCGGCTCCGGTGGCTGCCGCAAGGTACGCTGGCGCATCGAAGGCCAAGGCAAGCGCGGCGCCGTGAGGGTCATCTACACCGCCCAGCTAGACAATGGTGTTCTGGTAGCACTGCTTATCTACGGCAAGAGCGCCACCGAGAGCATACCCGCGCATGTACTGCGCCAGATCGTGAAGGAACTGAACCATGCCCCTGACTGAAAAAGAACTGATGCAGCGCGATGCCAAGCGCAATATCGCAGAGGAGCTGCTTCAGTCCATTCGCGATGTCAAAGCCGGACGATTTGGCGCTGTACACCAGGTCGAGGTGACCGAAGCCGCAGAGGCCCGCAGCAAGACCGGCTTGTCCCAGCTGAAGTTCGCCGAGCTGCTCGGCGTCTCCGTACGTACGTTGCAAGAGTGGGAACAAGGCCGGCGCACGCCTTCGGGAGCTGCACGTACGCTACTGCATATCGCATCTGTACGACCGGATGTGTTTCATGAAATCCTGCAGGATCGCCCCACATAGCAAGGGCGCTGGACAGCCTGATAGCGAGCCCCGACATGAACGTCATTGCCTGTGATCTGCACCACCTGGACGCCGCCGCGGACCTCTTCAACCAGTACCGGATGTTCTACCAGGAAGCGGATGACCTCCCCGCTTCCCGCACATTCCTCAAGGCCAACCTCGAAACCGGCAACTCGCGTATCTACCTGATGCTGGACGCCGACGGCCAGGCCATCGCTTTTGCCCAGTTGTACCCGGCCACCTGCTCGCTGGCGATGAGGCGCTTCTACTGGCTGTATGACCTGTTCGTTGCTCCGCACGCCCGTAGGGGTGGTCATGCCCGTTACCTGATGCAGCAACTGACCGAGATTTTCCAGGCCGAGGGCGCGCAGCGGTTGAGCCTGGACACCGCCCGGAGCAACCTTGCCGCCCAGGCACTGTATGAATCGCTGGGGTATGTGGCCGAGCAGGATTTCGTGACCTATCACAAGATGCTCGATTGCTGAGACTTGTCGGGGTGTTCGACGGGAGACTGGCAGCGTCTTTGAGATCGAGCGCCGCCCGCGCGGCGCATCGCGGCACAAGGCCCTACATTTGTTGTAACGTGACCATGCCTGATAGACCATGGTTGTTAGCCTTGTGCGCTCGACGCGATTTTTTGGCGGGCATTGCCGCCACCCCACTCGTCTCAAGACATGCACCAAGGCGGGCAACCATGGCCTGACAGGTTCGGTACGTTGCAACAAATGTAGGAGCGGCCTTGTGCCGCGATGCGCCGCGCGGGCGGCGCTCGATCTGATAGGCGCTGCAAGGATTGCGGCGGACACCTGGCGGCCCTCATACAGTCAACAACCTTGGCGCCGAAAGTACCTGAGCGACCCGATCAACCCCGCTCTATCCCATCCAGCACAGCCGACGTCAAGGCCAGCCCTTTCTCCAGGGAGTTCTCCGTCGCCACCAGCAAACTGCGCAGTGGTTCGCTGGCTTTTTCCAGGGCCATCGCGTTGGTTTCGTAGGCCGCCTGCAAGGCCGCTACCGCGCACACCAGCGCATCCTCGCCATCAATGCCGGCATGCACCGAGAACATCGGTGGATGGGCGTCGTGGCAAGTGCCGAAATGGGCGTTGGCCGTGGTGGGCCGGGAGGTTCGGGTGGTCGTATCGAGGGTCATGGGCGAACCTCCCGGGGCAAGGCGCGGGGTGGATCGGGCACGAATTTCAGCATGGTTCAGCACTCCTACATAGCCAGGGGAGCTGCCGATATCCGCTTGCACTCGGAACGATGGAGGCAGCTGTACGTGGGTGTGCAAGACCGTGGATGTAGGAACCCGGCAGGCCCGAAGGCCTCCCACGTACAGCCGCCATTGAGCGACTTGAACCACATCCTCGGGCTTGCACACCCGGTCGTTGAATCAGCAACGACAGGCCGAGACTAAGGAATGCGACTGGCCAGAACAACAGCTGAAAGGCCGTAAAAGCATGCTTGGGAAACGTCCTACGTGAAATAGGGAAAGTCTTAGTAATCCGCTTGAAACAACTGTCCTGGCCTCATCGCGGGGCAAGCCCGCTCCCACGCATCTCCTCCTATTTGCCCTGCTACTTGCCCTGAAAGTCAGGACAATTTCTAATTTTCCTGTACACGAAACATCTACTAAAGGTTTATATTCCGCCCGCCGAAACAGAAAAGGTAGCAAGTGGCCACCACTCCATCGAAGCGGCCATGTACACCCTTCACTCTCACGGATGGGCGTCACCATGAAAATAAAAAACAAACTGATCCTGGCCTTCGTACTGGTGGCCTTCATCCCGGTGGCCCTGGTCGGCGGGATCTCGGTGCTGAACATCCGCAGCGAGGCGGTGGACCAGTTCCTCGACGGCAGCACCCGGGAAATCCGCCAGATCGACGGCAACATGCGCCAGTTCTTCGATGGCACGCTGCAGAACGTCGATCAAATGGCCAAGGATCCTGTATACACCTCGGTTGCCTCGCTCAAGGACTACACCGGCGCCGACGCCGCCAACCAGCCGATGCCCGAGGCCGCGCAGCGGGTGATCGACGCCTTCGCCCGCTACGGCACCACCCACCCGGCGGCGGCGATCCTGTCCATCGGCCTCGAGGACGGCAGCTACGCCAAATGGCCGGACGACCCGCAACTGGCCAAGTACGACCCGCGCACCCGCCCCTGGTACAAGGCCGCCATGGCCAGCCCGGACAAGACCGTGCGCACCGCCGCCTATTACTACGACAAGGATGACGTGGCCCTGGTCGGCACCGCCCGGGCGCTGCTCGACGAGGCCGGCAAGGCCAAGGGCGTGTTCGTGGTCAGCGTGTCGCTGAAGAACCTCACCGAGCTGGTCAAGAGCATCAAGCTGGGCGACAGCGGCTATGTGATGCTGATCGAGGACGGCACCGTGCTGGTCGACCCACGCAACGCCAGCCACGGTTTCAAGCAGCTCAAGGACCTCGGCGTACCCTACGCGCAACTGGCCGCCACTTCCCAGGGCTCCACCGACGTGGTTATCGACGGCGTGCGCTACATGGCCAACGTGTGGACCTCGCCAGGCCTTGGCTGGCGCTTCGTCGGCCTGATCGAGTACGACGAGGTGATGGCCGCGGCCACACGCATGACCTATGTCACCGCGTTGATCGTGGTGGTGCTGGCCCTGGTCTTCGCCCTGGTGGCGGCGGCGTTCTCGCGGGTGATCGTCAAGCCGATCGGCCAGGTCAGTATCGGCCTGCAGTCGATCGCCGAGGGTGAAGGCGACCTGCGCCGCGACCTGCAGGTGCAGGGCAAGGACGAAACCGCCGAGCTGGCCGGCTGGTTCAACAAGTTCCTCGCCGCCATCCGCCAGCTGATCCAGCGCATCGGCGCGGCCTCGACCAACCTGCACGAAGCCTCGCGCAGCAACAGCGAAATGGCCGGCAACATGAACGAGGCCGCCGGGCGCCAGCGCGAGGCGGTGGAGCTGGTATCCACCGCGTTCAACGAGATGGTCGCCACCGCCAACGAAGTGGCGCGCTCGTGCAGCAGCGCCGCCGACGCCGCCGAGCACGGCCACCGCCGGGTGGCCGAGGGCAAGCAGCAGATCGAGGCGACCACCGACAACGTCAATCGCCTGGGCCGGCGCCTGAGCGAGTCGTCCCAGGCCATGGTCGAGCTGGAGGAAGGCAGCCGCAGCATCAACCAGATCCTCGGCACCATCCGCGCCATCGCCGAGCAGACCAACCTGCTGGCGCTCAACGCCGCCATCGAGGCCGCCCGGGCCGGCGACCAGGGCCGTGGTTTTGCCGTGGTGGCGGACGAGGTGCGGGCGCTGGCCAAGCGCACCGCCGACTCCACCGGCGAGATCGACCAGTTGCTCAACACCCTCGGCGGCAAGACCCAGGAGGTCTCGCAGAAGATGGAAAGCTGCCTGGACCTGTCGCGCGCCAGCGTGTCGTCGATCGAAAGCGCGCGGGACAGTTTCGAGGGCATCCAGCTCTCGGTAAACGAGATCCGCGACCAGAACCTGCAGATCTCCGCCGCCGCCGAGGAGCAGCACAGCGTGGCCGAGGAGATCAACCGGCATATCCAGCAGATCTACGACGAGGCACGGCTGGTGGAGGGGCTGGCCAGCTCCGCCCAGGCCGACTCCGGCAGGCTGGCGCAGTTGTCGGATGAGCTGAACGGGCTGGTGGGACGCTTCAAGTCGTGACCTTTGGCTTGAGCCTTTACGCGGCCCCTGTAGGAGCGGCCTTGTGCCGCGAAAGGGCCGCAAAGCGGCCCCGGCAATCTGTGCATCAACGCTGAAATCCCGGGGCTGCTCCGCAGCCCTTTCGCGGCACAAGGCCGCTCCTACAGGACTTGCGTATGGCTCGGCTACAGTGAACTCGACGCCACCCTCGAGAGCACCATGCCCAACCACAGCCCCATCCCCCGCAGCGTCTGGGCTTTAGGCTTCGTCTCGTTGCTGATGGACATCTCCTCCGAGATGATCCACGCCCTGCTCCCGCTGTACCTGGTCACCGTGCTCGGCACCTCGGTGCTGGCCGTGGGCCTGATCGAAGGCATCGCCGAGGCGACGGCGGCGATCACCAAGGTGTTCTCCGGCGCCCTCAGCGACCGCTTGGGCAAGCGCAAGCTGCTGACGGTGATCGGCTACGGCCTGGCCGCCGTGACCAAGCCGGTGTTCCCGCTGGCCCCCGGGCTGGAATGGCTGACCGCGGCGCGCTTCGTCGACCGCGTCGGCAAGGGCATCCGCGGCGCGCCTAGGGATGCGCTGATCGCCGATGTCACCCCCGCCGAACTGCGCGGCGCGGCATTCGGCCTGCGCCAGGCGCTGGATACGGTCGGGGCGTTTCTCGGGCCATTGCTGGCGATCCTGTTGATGTGGCTGACCGCCAGCCACTTCCAGACGGTGTTCTGGGTGGCGGTGATTCCGGCGTTCATGGCGCTCTATGTGCTGGTAGCCTTCGTCCGCGAGCCCGAAAAACCGGCTGCGCTCGGCACAGTGGCCATGCCTCTGGCACTTCGCGAACTGGCCCGGCTAGGCAACGGTTACTGGCGTCTGCTCTTCCTGGCCACGCTGTTCACTTTGGCGCGCTTCAGCGAAGCGTTTCTGCTGCTGCGCGGCCAGGCGCTTGGCCTTGCCCCCTTGTGGGCGCCAGCGGTGCTGGTGCTGATGTCGCTGGCCTATTCCCTGTCGGCCTATCCTGCCGGGGCACTCTCCGACAAGGTTGGGCGACGGGGTGTGTTGATGCTCGGGCTGGCCCTGCTGGTGCTGGCCGATCTGCTGCTGGCCTGGTTGCCGGGCCTGTCCGGCCTGGCACTGGGCGTGATCCTGTGGGGGCTGCACATGGGGTTTACCCAAGGCGTGTTCAGCGCCTTGATCGCCGATAGTGCGTCCGAGGACCTGCGCGGGACCGCATTCGGCGTGTTCAATCTGGTAACGGGGGCAGCGTTGCTGGTGGCCAGTGTGCTGGCCGGAGGGCTGTGGGACTGGGTGGGGTATCAGGCGACGTTCATGGCGGGGGGCGTGTTCGCCGCTACCACAATGGCAGGTTTGTGGTTCATGGCTGATCGTGGGAGCGGGCTTGCCCCGCGATGAGGCCGGCAGGAACAACTTCATTGCCTGACCTGACGCCATCGCGGGGCAAGCCCGCTCCTACAGGGTCATGGCTGCCGGCTGCTGCTCCAGCAACGACCATCCCCCCTGCCCGTCCACCTCCAGGCGATGGGAGTGGAACCCCGCCAAGGTACTGCGGTGCCCGACACTGACCAGCAGCGTCGCCGGCAGCTCCGCACGCAGCAGCGAATACAGCGCATGCTCCAGCCCTTCATCCATCGCCGAGGTGGACTCGTCAAGGAACACCACCTGCGGCCGGTTGAACAGCACCCGGGAGAACGCCAGGCGCTGCTGTTCGCCCAGCGACAGAATCCGCGACCAGTCGCGCTGCTCGTCCAGCCGTTCGGCCAGATGGGCGAGGTTGACCTGGCGCAGGGCCTGCTGCATGCGTGCATCATCCCCGGGCACGCCCTGTGCCGGGTAGGCGATGGCGGTGCGCAGGTCGCCCAGTGGCAGGTACGGGCGCTGCGAAAGGAACAGTGCCTGCGTCCCCAACGGTCGCCTGACCTCGCCCTCGGCATAAGGCCACAGGCCCGCCAGGGCGCGCAGCAAGGTGGTCTTGCCGCTGCCCGAAGGTCCTTTGATCAGTAGCGCCTGACCGCTATGCAGGCTTAGATCGAGATCAGCGATCAACGCATGGCCATCGGGGCGTCGCACCTGCAAGCCATGAATCCCCAATCCATGAGCCTGATCCACGGTGGCCACGCGCGGCAAGGCGCTGGCCTGCTGGTTGGCATCGAGAAAGCCTGTCAGACGATCGAGGGTGGCTCGGTACTGGGCAAAGGTGTCGTAGGACTCCCGGAAGAACGACAGCGAATCCTGCACCTGGCCAAACGCCTGGGCGGTCTGCATCACATCGCCGAGTTTGATCGCGCCGCTGAAGAAGCGCGGCGCCTGGAGGATGAACGGGAACACCACCGCCACCTGGCTGACGCCCAGGTTGAAGCCGCTGAACTTGAGGTTTCGAAACACCAGCGCCCAGGCGTTGCCGATCAGCGCGAAGAAGCGCCCGAGCAAGGTGCCCCGCTCCACCTGCGCGCCCTGGTAGAAGGCGATGTTCTCGGCGTTCTCGCGCAGACGCATCAAGGCGTAGCGGAAGTTGGCGGTCAGTTTCTCGTTGAGAAAATTCAGGCGGATCAGCGGCTGGCCGAGGCGGAAGGCGATCCAGGTGGCGACCAGCACATAGACATACACGGCGAACACCATCGCCCGGGGGACTTCGACGCCGGCCACTTCAAGCGGCGCCGACAGGCCCCAGAGAATGCCGGTAAAGGCCACCAGCGACACCAGCGCGCTGACCGCCCCCAGCGCCAGCGACACGGAGCCGCTGACGAAGGCGTTCACATCCAGTTCGATACGCTGGTCGGGGTTGTCCACCGGTTCGGCAAGGAACTGCCCACGGTAGTAGGCATCGCCGTGCATCCAGTCGGCGGTCAGGCGCTCGGTGAGCCACACCCGCCAGCGGATGTTGAACGCCTGGGTGACGTAGAAGGCGAACAGCGAGCGCAGTACATGGATGGTCGCCAGCACCGCGAACACCCCGAGCAGGTACCAGAACGCGGTCTGGTCCAGTGCCTGCAGGGCGCTGTAGAAGCCGTTGTACCAGAACGAGAACAGCACGTTCAGGCGCACCGCGAACAGCGTCAGGACCAGCAGCAGCGCAAAAGCCAACAAGGGCCGCCAACTGCGGCGCAAGCTGAAATAAGGTCCGGCCAGTTGCCAGAACTGAGCCCCCCAGCGGGTGTAGCGCACAGCCAGCAAGGCGGTAATGGTGAAGCAGACAAGGGTGACCAACGAGGCGATTGCCAGCCAGCTCAGGCTCTCTTGCAGGGCCTGGTGCCAGTTCATGTCCATGGTGCGCGTCCGTAGAGGCTATTTTTGCGAGCGTAGCACCGGACCTGCATTAACCCTGCAAACATGACGGACATTTCATCTTGAATCTGTTCCGGCCCATCGCGGGGCAAGTCGCATCGGCGCACCGCCGCTCCCACAAAAACGCCAAGCGGGGTTCGTGGGAGCGGGCTTGCCCCGCGATGGGCCGGAACAGGCTAAATCACCGCCTGGCCCAATGCCTCCCTGACCTTCTGATCCAATCCCTCTCCTGCGTGGGCCTCGGTCCACTCCTGCAACTGCCGACGCATCGCCGGCGTCCAGAAGCTCTGCAGATGCTGCCTCACCCCCTGCACCGCCTTGGCATGATCCGGCTCGCTGTCGAAGTAATGGGCGATCTGGTTGGCCATCTTCACCAGATTGTCACTGCTCATCGGCGCACCTCCGCCGCTTCCGCTTGCCGGCGCTCCTTGAGCAACCTGCGCTGCTCGTCACTGAAGCGCTGGTAGCGTTTCTGCCACTCCGACGGCTGGAACACCTTCGCCACCTCCACCGCAGTGACCTTGTATTCCGGGCAGTTGGTGGCCCAGTCGGAGTTGTCGGTGGTGATCACGTTGGCGCCGGACTCGGGGAAATGGAAGGTGGTGTACACCACCCCCGGCGCCACCCGGCCGCTGACCCTGGCGCGTAGCACGCTCTGCCCGGAACGGCTGCCGATGCCCACCCAGTCACCGTCGCTGATACCCCGACTCTCGGCATCGCTGGGGTGGATCTCCAGGCGGTCCTCGTCGTGCCAGGCGACGTTGTCGGTGCGCCGGGTCTGCGCGCCGACGTTGTACTGGCTGAGGATGCGCCCGGTGGTCAGCAGTAGCGGGTAGCGGCTGTTGACCTTCTCGTCGGTGGGCACGTAGCCGGTGAGCATGAAGCGCCCCTTGCCGCGCACGAACTGGTCGATGTGCATGGTCGGCGTGCCGTCGGGCGCGGCGTCGTTGCACGGCCATTGCAGGCTGCCGTGGCGGTCGAGTTCGGCATAGCTGACCCGGCGGAAGGTCGGGGTCAGGCGGGCGATCTCGTCCATGATCTCGGAGGGATGACGGTATTGCATGGGGTAACCCAAGGCACCGGCCAGGGCCACGGTGGCCTCCCAGTCGGCCTTGCCGGCCAGCGGTTCCATCACCTTGCGCACCCGCGAGATACGTCGCTCGGCGTTGGTGAAGGTGCCGTCCTTCTCCAGGAACGAGCTGCCTGGCAGGAACACATGGGCGAACTTGGCGGTCTCGTTGAGGAAGATGTCCTGCACCACCACGCACTCCATCGCCAGCAGCGCGGCCGTGACATGCTGGGTGTTGGGGTCGCTCTGGGCGATGTCCTCGCCCTGGCAGTACAGCGCCTTGAAGCTGCCGTCCAGCGCGGCCTCGAACATGTTGGGAATGCGCAGCCCCGGATCAGGCTGCAAGGTCACGCCCCAGGCCTGCTCGAACTCGGCGCGCACACTTTCGTTGGAGATATGCCGGTAGCCGGGCAGCTCGTGAGGGAACGAGCCCATGTCGCATGAGCCCTGCACGTTGTTCTGCCCGCGCAGCGGGTTCACCCCAACCCCTTCGCGGCCGATGTTGCCAGTGGCCATGGCCAGGTTGGCGATGCCCATCACCGCAGTGCTGCCCTGGCTGTGCTCGGTCACACCCAGGCCGTAGTAGATCGCCGCGTTGCCGCCGGTGGCGTAGAGCCGGGCGGCGGCGCGGATCTGCTCGGCGGGCACGCCGCACACCTGGCCAAGCACTTCGGGGGCGTTGTCGGGCTGGGCGACGAAATCGCGCCAGCGGGCGAAGTCCTCGGGCTCGCAGCGGGCTTCGACGAACCGCTGGGCCAGCAGACCCTCGGTGACGATCACATGGGCCAGGGCGTTGAGCATCGCCACGTTGGTGCCCGGGCGCAGCTGCAGGTGCAGTTCGGCGCGGGCATGGGGCGAGTCGACCAGGTCGATGCGCCGCGGGTCGATGACGATCAGCCGGGCGCCCTGGCGCAGCCGGCGCTTGAGCTGCGAACCGAACACCGGATGGGCGTCGGTGGGATTGGCACCGATCACCAGCACCACGTCGGCCTGCATCACCGAGTCGAAGCTCTGGGTGCCGGCGGACTCGCCCAGGGTCTGCTTCAGGCCGTAGCCGGTCGGCGAATGGCAGACTCGTGCGCAAGTGTCGACGTTGTTGTTGCCGAAGGCCGTGCGCACCAGCTTCTGTACCAGGTACACCTCTTCGTTGGTGCAGCGGCTGGAGGTGATGCCACCGATGGAATCGCGCCCGTACTTGAGCTGGATCCGCCGGAACTCGCTGGCGGCATAGGTCACCGCCTCGTCCCAGCTGACCTCCTGCCACGGGTCTTCCAGGCGCTTGCGGATCATCGGTTTGGTGATGCGGTCCGGGTGGGTCGCGTAACCCCAGGCGAAACGCCCCTTGACGCAGGCATGGCCATGGTTGGCGCCGCCGTTCTTGTCCGGGACCATGCGCACCAGCTGCTCGCCCTTCATCTCGGCGCGGAACGAGCAACCCACGCCGCAGTAAGCGCAGGTGGTGATCACCGCCCGTTCGGGCTGGCCGAGCTGAACCAGGCTCTTCTCGCTCAAGGTGGCGGTCGGGCAGGCCTGCACGCAGGCGCCGCAGGACACGCATTCGGAGCTGAGGAAATCGTCGCCGCCGGCCGCCGCCACCCGTGAGTCGAAGCCACGCCCGGTGATGGTCAGGGCGAAGGTGCCCTGGATCTCCTCACAGGCCCGCACGCAGCGGTTGCAGACAATGCACTTGCTCGGCTCGTAGTCGAAGTACGGGTTGGACACGTCCTTCTGTTCGCTCAGGTGATTGGCGCCGTCATAGCCGTAGCGCACCTCGCGCAGGCCGACCTGGCCGGCGACGGTCTGCAGCTCACAGTTGCCGTTGGCCGAGCAGGTCAGGCAGTCCAGCGGGTGGTCGGAGATGTACAGCTCCATCACGTTGCGCCGCAGGTCGGCCAGGCGCGGTGTCTGGGTGCGCACCACCATGCCTTCGCTGACCGGCGTGGTGCACGAGGCCGGGTAGCCGCGCATGCCGTCGATCTCGACCATGCACATACGGCACGAGCCGAAGGCCTCGAGGCTGTCGGTGGCGCACAGTTTGGGAATGCTGGTGCCGAGCAAGGCGGCGGCGCGCATCACCGAGGTGCCGCCGGGCACGCTGATCGAACGGCCATCGATGACCAGGCTGACCTGCACGTCGTTGACCCGCTCCGGGGTGCCCAGGTCGATATCGCTGCGGGGGTCGAAGTAGTTGATCATTGCGCGGCCTCCAGGCCGAAATCGGCGGGGAAGTGCTTGAGCGCGCTGACCACGGGGTACGGGGTCATCCCGCCCATGGCGCACAGCGAGCCGTATTGCATCGTGTCGCACAGGTCGCGCAGCAGGCCGGCCTGGCTCGCGCGGTAGGCCGGGTCGGTACTCGCGATCAAGCGGTCGACCACCTCCACGCCACGGGTCGAGCCGATCCGGCACGGCGTGCACTTGCCGCAGGACTCCTCGGCGCAGAACTGCAGGGCGAAGCGGGCCATGCCCGCCATGTTCAGGGTGTCGTCGGCCAGCACCACGCCACCGTGGCCGAGCATCGCGCCCAGGGCGGCGAAAGCCTCATAGTCCAACGGGGTGTCGAATTGCGCGGGCGGCACCCAGGCGCCCAGCGGGCCGCCGACCTGCGCCGCCTTGATCGGCCGGCCACTGGCGGTGCCGCCGCCGTAGCCTTCCACCAGCTCACGCAGGGTCAGGCCGAAGGCGCGCTCCACCAAGCCGCCATGGCGGACATTGCCGGCCAGCTGGAACGGCAAGGTACCCGTCGAGCGGCCCATGCCGAAGTCGCGGTAGAACGCCGCGCCCCTGGCCAGGATGATCGGCACCGAGGCCAGGGTAAGCACGTTGTGCACCAGGGTCGGCTGCCCGAACAGGCCCTCGAGCGCCGGCAACGGCGGCTTGGCCCGGACGATGCCGCGCTTGCCCTCGAGGGATTCGAGCAGCGCGGTTTCCTCGCCGCAGATGTACGCCCCGGCCCCCACCCGCACCTCGAGGTGGAAGGCCACGCCGCTGCCGGCGACATCCAGATAGCCGGCCTCGCGGGCCAGCAGGATGGCCTCGTTCAAGGTACGCACGGCATTCGGGTATTCCGAGCGCACATAGATATAGCCCATGCTCGCCCCCACGGCGAGGCCGGCGATGATCATGCCCTCGATCAGCAGGAACGGATCGCCCTCCATCAGCATGCGGTCGGCGAAGGTGCCGGAGTCGCCTTCGTCGGCGTTGCACACCACGTACTTCTGCCCGGCCATTGCCTGGCGCACGGTACGCCACTTGATGCCCGCGGGGAACGCCGCGCCGCCCCTGCCCCGCAACCCGGAGTCGAGCACCGCGGCGACCACTTCGTCACCGTCCAGCAGGGTGGCCTGGCGCAGGCCTTCAAAGCCGCCGTTGGCGTGATAGTCGTCCAGCGACAGCGGCCGGGTGATGCCGGCGCGGGCGAACAGCAGGCGTTGCTGGGACTTCAGGTAGGGAATCGCTTCCACCGGCCCCAACGCCAGGGCATGGCTACCGGGATCACCCGCCAGGGCATCAAGCAGCCCGGGCACATCCTCGGGGGTGACCGGCCCGAAGCCCAGGCGGCCTTGGGCGGTATCCAGCTCCACCAGCGGCTCCAGCCAGTACAGGCCACGGGAGCTGGTGCGGTTGATATCCAGCGTTAAGCGCCGCTGCGCGGCTTCGCGGGTCAACGCCTCGGCCACCTGGTCGGCACCGACGGCGCAGGCCAGCGAATCGCAGGGGATGCACAGGTTCAGCATGCCTTCACCTCCTCGCGGCAAGCGGCCACCAACGCCTGCAGGCGTTCGGGGGTGACGCGGGCGTGGAGCCGGCCATCGAGTTCCAGGGCCGGCGAGCAGGCGCAGGCGCCCAGGCAATACACCGGGCGCAGGTCGAGCGCGCCATCCTCGGTGCGACCGTGGTCGTCCAACCCAAGCTGCTCACGCAACTGCGCGGCCAGCGCCTCGGCGCCGCGGCTCTGACAGGACTCGGCGCGGCACAGACGCAGGGTATGGCGGGCCGCCGGCGTGGTACGGAAATCGTGATAGAAGCTGATCACCCCGCGCACCTCGGCCTGGCTGAGGTTGAGGGCATGGGCGATCTCGGCGACGGCGCTGTCGGGAATGTAGCCGGCGCCGGCCTGGATGGCGTGGAGGATCGGCAACAGGGCGCCGGGAGTGTCCTGCTCACGGGCCAGGACGCGTTGGATCAACGGCAGGTGGTTCAAGTCATCAGGCATACAGCAGACCTCGGCATCCCGGGGCGGCCCGTTGGCGGGCGGCGGTCCGGCGGTGTTCAGCTGCGGTGCGGGCCAGGTCACGGTGGCGGCAGGCCGGGCACCCTCGTTGTCCCTGGCCGGGCGTCTTGCTGCGCTCGGTCCACGGGCATCCTCAGAGCATGGCAGTTATTGCGCGAGGGGGTTGTGCGCGGGCGACCCGGCGCGTCCTGAAACCGACCACCGGAGGATGAGGAATGGCCTGTGTAGGAGCGGCCTTGTGCCGCGAAAGGGGCGCGGAGCGGCCCCAGGATTTCAGCATTGATGCAACGATCGCCGGGGCCGCTTTGCGGCCCTTTCGCGGCACAAGGCCGCTCCTACAAGGAGAGCGCTGCCGGTCAGTCCAGCACTACATGGGGCAGGAAGCGCGAGCTGTCCTTGGTGATCAGCGAGTCGTCTTCACGAATGCCGATCCCCGAGGCCAGGTCGCCGATCACCCAGGAGCCGATCAGGGTGTAGCTGTCGCCGAACTTCGGCAACGGCGCGAAGCCCTGGAGGATGTACGGCGCATCGTCGTAGGGACCGTCCTCGAACACCCGCTGGTCGTCGTCGGTGCGAATATCCACGTTGGCGCCCTCGCGGGAGAAGTACGGCTTGCGCACCCAGCCCTTGGGCACCGGGCGCCGAGGGTCTTCGTCGAGGAACGCCGGCAGCAGGTTCGGGTGCCCTTCGTGCCACTCCCACAGCAGCGGCAGGATGCCCTTGTTGGAGATCAGCGACTTCCAGGCCGGTTCCACGAACTGGGTATCGCAGCCGGCGATGGCCTGGCCGAAGTCCTCGTGGAAGATATGCTCCCAGGCATGCAGCTTGAACAGGCGCGGAATCGGCCGGCCTTCGAGGTCGACGAAACGCCCCTCGCCGTTCAAGCCGATGTCCTCCACATCGATGTGCCGGGTACTGATACCCACGTGCCCGGCCATCTTGCGCAGAAAATCCGTGGTGCCACGGTCTTCGACCGAGCCGGCAATGGCCGAGAAGTAGAACGGGCTTTCGCGCTCGAAGGCGCCAAAGGCCCGCACCAGGTCCTCGGCCAGGGTGTTGAACTGGCTGGCATGGGCCGGCAGCACGCCGCGCTCGATCTGCTGCTCCAGCCAGATCAGCTGGAACGCCGCCGCCTCGTACAGCGAGGTCGGCGTGTCGTAGTTGGCCTCGATCAGCTTGGCCGGGCCGTGGCCGTCGTAGCTGAAGTCGAAGCGCCCGTAGAGGTGCGGATGCCCCTCTTTCCACGAACGGCGCACCAGGTCGAAGAACGCCGGCGGGATCGCCAGGCGGGTCATCAACGCCTCGCTGTCGACGATGCGCTCGACCGCATCCAGGCACATGGCGTGCAGTTCCTGCGTGGGCGCCTCCAGGTCACGGCTGACCTGGGCCTCGCTGAACTGGTAGTAGCCGCGCTCGTCCCAGTAGCGCTCACCGTCGATGGTGTGGAAGGAAAAACCTTCGCGTTCGGCGGTGGCGTGCCAGTCCGGGCGTTCGTCGATGCTGATCTTGCGCATGCTCAACCGCCGAAGCTGAAGCCGCCGCTGCTTTTGCCGCCCCAGCCGCTGCGCGCAGTGGCCTGGCTGCCGAAGCCGCCGCGGGAGATCGACGAGGACACACTGGAGCGGGTCGAGGTTTTGGATCTGTAACTGCTACCGCCGGAGCTGCCGGAGTAGTAGCTGCTGTAGCTGCCGCCACTCTGCTGGGCCTGGTCGGAGCGCTCGAAGCGCTTGCCCTGGTCGATCTGCTGGCCGAGGGTGGTGGTGCGGTAGTCGCCGCGGCTGTCGCGGTACTGGTACACCGGCTGCGAGTAGTACTGGCGGCTCCCGCCACTCATCATCTGACCGAGCAGCAGGCCGGTAAGCAGGCCGTTGAAGTTGCTGCCACCGCTGACGGCCTGGCCGCTGTTCTCGACCTGGGCGCGTGCCGCGTCGACCTGCGACTGGCTCACTTCGCCCGACACCGCCAGCTCGAACCCACCCAGGCGCGGCATGTAGCGGCCGTCGCTGGTGACCTGGCAGTAGTCCGGCACGAAATCGGCCTCGCAGGCCGCCTTGTCACCATAGGTCGGGGCGACCCGGCGGTGATCGGCCAGCGCCTCCATGTAGGCATCGGAACACACATCCACCGGCATCTTGTCATCGACGCAGGCCTGGACAGTGGTGTAGTTGCTGCGCTTGCTGACCGTGTAGGTCTCCTCGGGCGCGCTGCACGCGGTAAGCGCCAGCGGCAGGGAGCTGGCCAGCACCAGCTTGACGGAACTTCGTCTCATGTAGGGCTCCTTGCGCGCAAACGGCTCAGACCGACGGGGTCATGCAGGCCGAGTTGAGGAAGCCCACGCTGATCGCCACGGCGGCGGCGTAGATCGCGGCGGCCATTTCGCCCTTGGCGATTCGGCTGGCCAGGCCCTTGAGCACCAGGCTGGTGATGCCGAAGGCCAACAGCTGCACCACCGCGGCGATCACTACCCAGACCACGAAGTCGAGCAGGCTGACGCTGTAGGCGATGATGTTGCTGGCCGGCAGCGAGAAGCCGATCAGCGCGCCGCCCAGGGCAATGGCCGCGGCGCTGTTGTTGTCGCGGATCAGGGCGAACTCGCGGTGCGGGGTGAGGTGCGTATAGATGAACTGGAATACCCAGAACAGCACCAGCGCCACGCTGATGTAGAGGATGAAGCCGATCACTGCCTGGGCGTTGAGCGACATGCGAAGAGCGTCGAGCATGGTGAATCCTTGTCAGATGACGTTGAAGTCCGTTGATTGCAGGGTGACACCCACCGAAGTGGTCAGGCTGACATTGCCGTCCTCGTCCTCCTCCACCGACAACAGGAGGAATTCGCGGCGATCGGTCAGGCCAGTTTCGCGGGCATACAGCATCGACAGGTGCTGGATGCGGTAGCTGGTTTCGGGGCTGGTGACCCACTCGCTGATCGGCGTCAGCTCGGTCTGCCCTTCCTCGCTGCCCCACTGGCGGACGAACTCGTAGCCTTCATGCTCGTAGTACGGCAGGCCGATGTTCGACTCAGGACCGACCAGGCGCTTGAGTTCGGCGTCGCTGCTGACCGGCACCACGCTGTAGTAGCCGAACAGGATGATATCGCGCACATCGTCGGCCGACGCGCCGTTCATCACCACCTGCAGCCAGTAGTCCTCGTCTTCCATGTAGAAGCGCGCCAGGCGCACCGACTGGCCGAGGTCGACCTCACCGACGGCCCAGACCACTTCCTGACCGGGCACTTCCAGCTCGCTATGGCCATCGAGCAGCAGCTTGAGCGAAGGGTCGAGCTTGAGCATGCGCCCGCTGCCCAGGCCGAACGGCAGGTTGCCTTTGACCGGGCTGCCGGCGGCAGGTTTGGGGGCTTCGAAGCCCATGAAGCGTTTCAACCAACCCACGGGGCATCTCCTGGGTGAGAGGGTGACGGAACCGGAGCCAATGCAGGCGCTGAAGCGAACAGGCAGAGCCTGTGGGGAGAAGGCGACATTGAAGATCCCTTGGGTCGCGGCAGTCCTTTGGCGGGGGCGACACGATACTGCTTTTCGTGCGCTCCGCCAACAGGTCTGCGGCAGGGTTTTGCGCCAGCCTGGCCGGCCTTATCGCGGGGCAAGCCCGCTCCCACAAAGCCGGTGCAGATTTTACCCGTGGGAGCGGGCCCCTACAAAGCCGGTGCAGATTTTACTCGTGGGAGCGGGCTCCTACAAAGCCGGTGCAGATTTTACTCGTGGGAGCGGGCTTGCCCCGCGATGAGGCCGGCCCACTCAGCGGATCACTCCGCCGGCTTCGCCGCCTTGGCCTTCAATCGCGCCAGCACATCGTCGGCGCCGCTGTTGCTGGCACCGATGCCGGCCGACTTCAGGCGTGCCTCAAGGTCGCTGCCATCGGCCTTGCCCGCCAGCTCCGCCGCCGCTTCCAGCTCGGCAGCACGCTCGCTCTGACGCTTCTTGATGCGGTCCAGCGAGCCGACCGCCGTTTCCAGGCTGCCATTGGCGCCGCCGGTGGCCGACGCCGCGCTCACCTGGGCACGCTGCACGCTCTCGCGGGCCTTGACCAGGTCCACCTGCTGCTTGAGGCCCTTGATCTGCGCCTCGGTCTTGCTCACGGTGGCGGTCAGGGTCGCGACCGACGCGCCGAACTGGTCGGCCAGCGCCTGCTCGGAATCGCGCTGGTTGGTCAGGTCGGCGATGCGCGCCGCGCATTCGTGGGCCAGGCCTTCCTCGCCCTTGTCCAGGGCAGCGATGGCTTTCTGTTCCCAGTCGCCGATGGTCTTGTCGAACTCGGTGATGCGCTGCTGCGCGGTCTTGTGCTTGGCCATGATCTTGACCAGCTGGTTGCGCGCATCGATCAGGTTGTTGTCCGCGTCGCGGATCTCCTGGTCGAGGATGCGCAGGGCCTGGGAGTCGACGATCGCCTCACCGACTTCCGAAGCGCCGCCACGCAGGGCGGTGACGATCTTTCTCAACAAACTCATGGGGCAATCTCCGGAATCAGTGGGTGAAGTAGTCTTCGAAATCTTCGGCGGCGGTGATGACGTTGTCGGCCAGGGTGTGGATCTCCTGGACGATGTTGTCCAGCGACGAGGCCGCGCTCAGGGCACCGAACATGGTGTACACCGACTCGCCCGAGGGCAGCGTGTGCAGGCCGATCGACGACAGCGGGAAGACATCGCGGGTGCGCAGCACCGCATCGTTGAAGGCTGCCGCATCCTTCACCTGGCTGGCCTCAACCAGCAGCGTGTCGACCAGGATCTGCTCACCGGCCACGGCGATGTACAAAGGCAGGCCGTCCAGTTCGTTCATCACCAGCTTCAGGCTGGGTTCGGCGCCCTGTTGCAGGGACAGGCCGATCGCGCCGCCGCGTACATCCTCCAGGCCCTGGAGGGCGCCGTGCAGCGATTCGATCGTCCAGTGGTTGTGCTCGGTCATGAAATCCTCCGTTCTGACCTGTTTGCCCGTGAGGGGCTGACGTAAAGCCTTCTCGATACCGCGCAAGGCGGCGGCATGCTCTGGCAGGATCCACAACTCACGCTTGACCAGGCCCGCGGCCTTGAGCCGGGCGCGCATGTCACGCATGTAGTCGGTGGAGCTTTTCTTGCCTGCCATCGAGGGGTGTCCTTGTCTCACATGTGAGGTACGTTACGCCTGGATTGTGACGTTCGCAAGTCTCACATGTGAGCCAGCTCGGCAGAACGAAGCGGATGACTCAGAGCGCCAGGATCGCCTGTGCCAGCGCCCGGTCCGACACGCCAGGCTCATCCAGCACCTGGCGAATCCGCGTAAACGCCGCCTCCATGCGCGCACTGCGAATGGCGCCATCGCTGGCGACGAACGCCGCAGCGTCATCCTTGGCGGCAAGGACAATCTTGTCATCCTTGAACGAGCTGCTGGTGCCTTTGCTGGCGCTCATGCTCAGGCTGACGGTCATGTCAGTGGTCATCACGAAACTGGTGGCCTGGGCCTGGCTGGTGAGCAGGCAAGCGAACAGACCGAGCAGGTGGAACGGCTGCGGGATATTCATGAAACTCTCGAGGTGGCTTGAGGGGAGCGCACCCTAGCAATGACGCGCCTGCTGCAACTTCATGAGCTTTGCAAAGGATTGTTAAAAAGTGCGAAGCCGATCACCCAGAAGCTTGCCCGACACCGTTAACAGTCTTTGACAGTTTCCCGACAAAGCTGCCAAAGATTGCCGCAGAGCCGCTCCCTAGCATGGCGCCATCAATCCTCATCGAGTGTCGCCATGTCTGTATCGAATCGTTTGCTGCCCCTCTCCTGCGCTTGCCTGCTGCTGTGCGCCACCGACCTGCGCGCCGGGGACTGGCAGTATCGCCTGAACGCCGGCATCGCCAATGCCCCTCGCTACAGCGGAGCCGGCGAACGGGCCACGGCACCGCTGCTCGGTGGCAGCATCACCAGCCCCGCCGGCTTTTTTCTCGACACCAGCAAGGGCCTGGGCTGGGCTCACGAAGGCGACACGTTCGACCTTGGGGTGCGAGTGGGCGCCAGCACCGCGCGCAAGGATCATCGCTCCGGCTTCGAAGGTTCGGACAGGCTCGACGGCATGGGTTCGATCAAGTCGCGGCCGCAATTGGGGCTCGACGCTGCCTACCACCTCGGCCCATTGACGCTGGCCGCCAACTTCGAGCACGCCCTGGAGCAGGACAAGGACAAGCCCGACACCGGCTCGGCCTACAACCACCTGAAACTGAGCCTGGGTATGCAACTGTACAAGGGCCGCATCGGCGAGTTGGTGGGCAGCGTCAACAGTCAGTTCGGCGACGGCGACTATATGCGCACCTGGTATGGCGTAAGCCAGGCCCAGGCCGCAGGCAGCCAGTTCCACGCCCACGATGCCCGTGGTGGCCTGATCAGCCGCGGTGGCGAGCTGTCCTGGAGCATGCCCTTCGACGAGCACTGGCACATGGCGACCGTGCTGGCGGCGGACTACCTGAACGACGATGCTGGCGATAGCCCTCTGGTCGAAAAGCGCCTGCAAACCTCACTGGTTACCCAGATGACCTATACCTTCTGACCTTTTTCAGGCGTCCGGGCAGTCTCGCCCCGGACAGGCCAGATCATGCGCAAGGACGCGCCCCCAGCCGCCGCATCGCCCACCTGCGCGTAACCGCCGTGGGACTGCGCCACCCGCCGCACCAGCGCCAGCCCAAGGCCAAAGCCCCCGGTACGCCGGTCACGACTGCTGTCGAGCCGCGAGAACGGTTCGAAAATCCTGTCCCTGCCCGCCACCGGCACACCCGGCCCGTCATCGTCGACCTGCAGCCGGTACTCACCGCCGCTGCATGACAGCGAGACGTGGATATGCCCTTTGGCATAACGGATGGCGTTGCGCAGCAGATTGATCACGGCCCTGGCCAAGAATCGCGGCTCGATACTCAAGGTCTCGACCTGACACGGTGCCAGATGAATCTGCACGCCGCTGGCCTCGGCTTCCAGGGTTACGCTGGCAATCACGCTGTCCAGCCAGCTGCCGGCCTCGACCGATTGCAAGCTCATGGCGGTCGCTCCGTGCTCCAGGCTGGCGTAGGTCAGCAGCTCGGACACCATGTCTTCCAGCTCACCCAGGTCGGCGTACATATCGCCGATCAACTGGTGGGCGCTGGCCGGGTCCGGCAGTTTCCTGAGCTGGTCGAGCTCGAAGTTCAGGCGTGCGATGGGTGTGCGCAACTCATGTGAAACCGCGTTGGTCATTTCGCGCTGGTTGGCGATCAGCACTTCGATACGCGCGGCCATCAGGTCGAAGTGCCCCGCCACATCGCTGATGCTCGAACGCCGCGGCATGCGCACACGCGCCGACAGGTCGTTGTCGCCGAAGCGCTGGGCGGCCAGGCGCAGTTTCTCCAGGTCGCGCCAGTGTGGCCGTACCCAGAAATACAACACCACCCCCAGCAGCAGTGCCAGCATCAGGTAGGCCGTGCCGATGTATACCGGCATGAAGTTGGGTTCGCGCGGCAGCTTGACGCTGAGCAACTGGTCGCCGTCATCGATGCGGCTGAACAGCTGGGTGTACTGCTCGCGCAGCACCAGCTGGCCCTGGGCCAACTGCGCGTATTCACGCTCGCTCAGCGCCAACTGGTCACGCCGCACAAGATCCAGCCCCAGACCGTAGGCCGGTCGCAATCGCTCCAGGCGCTGTGCGCGCTGCTCGCCCTGTACGCCACGCAGTTGTTCGACCAGCGCGTGAACCGTGCCGCGAAAGGTCTCGCGACTGGCCGCCTCCATCTGCGGGGCGAGCAGCGCATCCAAGGTATGCTCGACCGTCTGCAGCGCCACCACCAGGCCAACCGTCAGTATCAGGTACAAGCCCAGGAACAGGCGCAGCATCTAGCGCTCCCAGGCGAACGGGTTGAACAGGTAGCCCTTGCCCCAGACGGTCTTGATCCGCGTCGGTTCACGCGGCGTGTCGTTGAGCTTGCTGCGCAGCTTGCTGATGTACACATCGACGCTGCGGTTCATGCCATCGAAGTCGATGCCGCGCATCTTGTTGAGGATATCGTCGCGAGACAGGATCACCCCGGCATTGCCGGCCAATAGCTGGAGCAGGTCGAACTCCATGGTGGTGCACTCGACCGGCTCGCCCCCCAGGGTCACCTCGCGACACACAGGGTCTATTTTCAGTTCGCCGAACTCCAGCGCCCCGCCCGTGCTGCCCTGTGGCACATGACGGCGCTGCAAGGCGCGCAAGCGCGCCAGAAGTACCGGTGGCTTGATGGGTTTGATCACATAATCGTCGGCACCGGACTCCAGGCCCAGGATATGGTCCAGGTCATCCTCGCGGGCGGTGAGGATCACGATTGGCGTGTCGCTGAGCGCGCGGATCTCGCGGCAGACATGCAAGCCATCCTTTCCGGGCAGCATCAGGTCGAGTACCACCATCGACGGCCGGAACTCGACGAACGCCTGCCGCGCCAGGTCGCCGCGATGAACTTCGCGCACTTCGAAGCCATGTTGCGACAGGAAGGTCGCGATCAGCCCGCAGAGCTTCACGTCGTCCTCCACCAACAGCACCTTGCCTGGGCCAGAGCCATCCATCATCACGCGTTCCAGTCCTTAGAGAAGTGCGTGCATTATGCCCTTGCGCAGGTGTCACTACCATGTCGGCCCGCGCCCTATCCCGCCACCCGCACCAACCGCTGCAACCCCTCGATCACCTGCGGATCGCGCACTTCGAGCACGTCCATCTGGATCCGCGCAATCACCGCCTTGAGCAGCTCGGTCTGGCTCATCCGGGTCTGCTGCAGCAGCGCCAGAAAGTCCTCGGCCATGTGTGCGTTGACCTTCATCGACAAGCGCCGGGTCGCCCCCGATGTCTGTAACCCACGCTGACGCCGCTGCGCCTCCAGGGCCGTCACGAAGGCCTCGTGGCCAGGCTGCAAACCCATGCCCTGGCGGGCCTGCACCAGCCACTGGAAGTAATGGGCCAGGAACAGCTTGCGCAGGTGCGCGCCCGCCTCGCTGCACACGGCCTGCATCGCCGCATCAAGCACATCGAGATAGACCGCCGGTAGCCGCGCCTCGATGGACTTGAGCTGCTGCTTGCGCGCCTCGCGAATCGCCGGGGTGGACTGCGGCGGGATGGCCACCACCGTGTCGCAGCCATCGCACACGCCCACCAGGATATCCCGCGCGATGCCCTGGCCATCGCTGAAGGGCACATCGCGCCGGGTGTAATGCATGGCGACCAGCGCCTGGCAATGCTCGCACAAGGCCTGGCCGGTATCGCCTTCGAACAGGATCTTCATGGTCGGGATACTCATTGGTGAACGCTGATGAACCACGTCTGGGGTTCGATGAAATAGAACTTGATGTACCAGCCGCGGCGCTTCAGCACATGGACCTCGATGGCCGGCACGGCGTGGTGCGGGCTACTGCTGTAGTGGCTGGCGTCGCAAGCATTGATGATATCGATGACTTTGCCTGCGCCGACCTCCCCGATGGCCAGCAGATTCTTGACCTCGATATCACCCCGTGAGACGTGCAGGTAATCCCCGGATTCGAGCGCGGCGACTACCGCGCGCCTGACTGCCCTGAAGCCCTTTGGCATGACCCTTCCTCACGATACGAAAATCATCGTACAAAATCCTGAATGAATCCACCTTCAGGTCGATTCACCCGACCAGCGGCGCATCAGCCATGTCGAGATGCGGATGACACGTGCGGATGAACTATGGCTTGACGGGATTAGCTGGGTTGGACACCTGTGTAACAGGTGCTTTCGAGGATTAGCTGGATGTTTCAAGAAGGCTGGGCGGCCAGCAATATCACCTTCGCCCCCGGTTCGCTCGCCCCGCCTCGCTCACCGGTAAATTATTTCGATTCTTTATAAAAGAGCGGCTTGCAATAGCAAATCGCTAGCAGGAATATCGGATCCGAATCCGGCAAACATGGACCGTTTACTTCAAATGCACCGTTCCCGCAAAAACCGTCTTGCCCTGCAGATTGCCCTTGTCGTTTCCAGTGGCGCTTCGCTGCACGCCCAGGGGGCGGAGTATTTCATCGACACCGCCACCTATTTCACCCAGGAGCTGGGCAGTACCGACAGGCTGAACGTCGGCAGTGCCGGCAGCGTCATCGTAACTACCGGACCGGCGGTGACATTGAACAACCGCAACTACGTCCCTTCGGTTTGGGTCGACAACGCGGGCACGATCACCTCCACCGTCGCCCGGGCTATCGACACCCTCGACCTGCCTGACACCGGGGGGTACTACCATATCAACAACCACGCAGGCGGACTGATCCAGGGCAACGGCGACGCCATCCGCATCAACAACACCACCTCCTACGGCTCCCTGGATATCGTCAACAGCGGCACTATCAGCTCCGCCTTCGGCCAGGGCATCAACCTTGATGCAATGGTCGGCAGCAGCTACTACACCACCCACGTCACCAACGCACGCGGCGGCGTGATTCGTGCCTATGCCGCCGACGGCATGACCACGGGCTCGAATGCCAGGATCGACAATTTCGGCGAGATCTCCAGCGATGGCTTCGACGGCGTCAACCTGCGCGCCGCAACCGGTACCTATGTCACCAACCATGGACAGATCGATGGCGGTCGGCATGGCGTCAACGCCGATGCAAATGGAACGCTCAGCACCTTCGGCACGGTCATTGGCCGCAACGACGCCGGGTTCAATTCGTCTGGCGACAGCAACGTCTTCAACCAGGGTGGACTGATCGTCGGTGGCGCCAATGGCGCGCAGGCCTACGGTGACGGGGATGGCGTGCGTATCGCCGGCATCGGCGAGGTCTCCAACAGCGGCACGATTCGCGGCGAAGGTGCCGCTGGCCTCGATCGCAACGGCATCGCGAACACCAGCGAGGGCGTCGTACTCGGCGGCGGCCGGCTGGTCAACGGCCCGGACGCCCTGATCACCGGTGCTGACAACGGCGTGACGATCGGCAGCGCACGCAACAGCAATGGCGCCGCGCTGAACAGCACCTGGGTGAGCAACGTCGGCACCATCCAGGGGCTGAACGGCCATGGCGTCATGTTCGTCGGCGGGTTCGACGACACGCTTGTCAACGATGGCCTTATCAGTGGCAGCAATGGCCTGGCGCTGGACCTGGGCGGCGGCAACGACCTCCTCCAGGTCTCCACACGGGGCCGCTTCGAAGGCCTCGTCGACGGGGGCAGCGGCCATGACACCGTGGAGCTGGGGCGCAAATACGACTGGTCAGGCAGCGGCAGTTTTGGCAACAGCCGCAATTTCGAGTCCCTGCAGGTTCTGGGCGGAACCTGGACCGTCACCAGCCAGGGCGATTTCAGCGAAACCAGCCGGGTGTTCGACTACGCGCACCTGGTCAACCAGGGCGCCCTGAACGGCACCGTGGATGTCGACCAGTGGGGCACCTATGCGGGCGGCGGCTCGGTCGGCCATCTCAATGTCAACGGCACGCTGTACAGCAAGCCCGAAGGCGCCACCCGGGTCATCGGCAACCTGACCCTGGGCAACCAGGCAATCGTCGATATCGGCGTCAACCCCGATGGCAGCAGCGGCGCGCTGCGGGTGGGCGGCACCGCCTACCTCAATGACGCCAGCCTGCGCATCACCCCCAATTTCGGTGATACGCCATGGCCATGGCACAGCCACTACACCTTGCTCGAAGCCGGCCAGGTCGTCGGCCGTTTCGCTCAGGTTCAGGATACTTACTATGCGTTCCTGACTCCGGAGCTAAGCTATACCGACACCCGCGTGAACATGACCTTGACGCGCAACGACGTGGAGATGACCGAGTACGCCACCACGCCTAACAGCCAGCGGCTGGCCGAGAGCATCCGACCGAACGACTACTGGTGGGAGAGCGACCCCAACACCCCGGTTTACGGCGCCCTGCTCTACGCCAGCCCCGCCACGGCCAGTTCGGCCCTGGAGCAACTGGCCGGCAGCGGCAACGCCAACCTCGGTGCCGCGATTCTCGGCAGCAGCGCCCAGGTCGGCACGAGCATGCTCGCGGCCATGTACCAGATGGGCAGCGGCGCAGGCCTGGCCCTGGCGCTCGACCCGGTGCAGGCCCCGAGCGTCGCAGCCACCGGCGTGCCCAGCGAGCTGCGCAACCTCAACGACCCGCACGCCCGTGGCCGGGTGTGGCTGCAGGGCATCGGCGGCTACGGCAAACTGGATGGCGCCCACGGCAGCGCCGGCCTGGAGCAACGCACCCAGGGCACCCTGCTCGGCGTCGACTGGGCGCTGAACGACACCTGGCGCCTGGGCGTGCTGGGCGGCTATTCGAAAACCCGCCTGGACAGCGGTGCCGACGAGGGCACCCTGGACAGCTGGCACGCCGGCCTCTATGCCTTGCGCCAAAGCGGCCCGCTGGCCCTGCGCCTGGGCGCCGCCTACAGCCGGCACGACGGCGACAGCAAGCGGCGCATCGAATTCGAGCGCTTCAGCGAGCGCCCCAAGGGCGACTACGACGCCGACAGCCAGCAGGCCTTCGTCGAGCTGGGTTACAACCTCGGCAGCGGCCGCCTGAATGTCGAGCCCTTCGCCAACCTCGGCTACCAGCGCTATCACCGCGACAGCTATCGGGAGAAAGGCGGCATCGCCGCGCTGGACGTCGACGGGCAGAGCCAGGACAACTTCAGCAGCACCTTCGGCGTACGCCTGGCGCACTTGAGCCAACTGGACAACGGCATCAGCCTGACGCCACGGGCCAGCCTCGGCTGGCGGCATGTGTATGGCAGCGTGGACAGTGAGGTGCGCCAGGCCTTCGTTTCCGGCGGCAGCGCCTTCAGCGTCGAAGGCACCGCGCTGGATCGTGACAGCCTGATGCTCGAGGCCGGGTTGGGGATTGGCCTGTCGGCACGGCACAGCCTGAACCTGGGGTACAGCGGCGAGCTGGGCAGCGATAGTCGCAACCAGGCGCTGACGGCGCAGTGGCAGATGATGTTCTGAGACCGCCCCTGCGGGTAAGCGAACAGTGGGAAACATGAAGGAGCAGGGCTGAGCTTGGCTACGGGTCAAGCCCTCTCTGCCTGGAGCTACGTGTCACTCATTGATCCCGCGGCTCCCAGTGGAGACCCGCCCATGCGCCAAGCACGGCTTGCAGGGTCGCCAATGGATTTTCCGAGCGGAGCCTTGATAGGATTGAGGTTTGGTTGGAACAACAATAAAAATGCTGAATTCTATACAGATCCTGCGAGCCATCGCAGCATGGATAGTGGTGTTCCATCACTACATGCAGATCACCTACAACTTTAAATTGATGGACCCGCTATCCGTTGCGCTGCAACGCTACGGTGCCATCGGGGTCGACCTGTTCTTTGTCATCAGTGGATTCGTCATCTACCTGTCGGTGTCCAGGAAACCTGTCACGCCCCTGGAATTTGCCAAGCACCGAATCGCTCGCGTGGTCCCGGCCTACTGGTTATTCACGTCCATTACCGCAGCGTTGCTGATCCGCCTGCCAGGCGTCATTCCCTTCACAGGGTTCGAGCCGTTGTTTTTCCTCAAGAGCATTTTCTTCATACCGGCCCTGAACCCCTCCGGCATAGAGTATTTCCCGATCGTGACCGTCGGCTGGACGCTCAACTACGAAATGATGTTCTACAGCGTATTTTTCGCTTCGTTGTTTCTCCCCGGGAAGTATCGTATCGCCGCACTCTTCCTCGGCATCCTTGCGCTGCGCAAACTCTTGCCGGAACTGGGTGGCGCGTTCGAGTTCTACAAGCACAAGATCGTCTATGAGTTTCTCTTCGGCGTGACGGTCGGCATCCTCCACCAGCGGGGCACATTCAACTCGATCCGGCCCTGGGTCGCCCTTGCCCTTCTGGCAACAGCACTGTTCGTCATCGCCAGGTTCGGCGAAGCCACCCACAACCCCTTCAAATGGGGAATCCCCTGCGCGCTGCTTGTCATCTGCGCGATTTCCCAGGAGCGGCTGCTGCACAACATGACCTGGCTGAATGCACTGGGTAACTGGTCGTACTCCACCTACTTGTGCCATATCCCGATTCTCAGCCTGATGCTGGAATTGCAGAACAATACGGATCTGCCTCCAACCGCGACCTTGATCGGTTCACTTGCCCTGATAGCCCTGGTTTCCGCGATCAGCTTCAACCTGGTGGAAAAACCGGTTGCAAGGCTCGCGAAGCGAACCGACAGGCGCCAGACTGACAGCCCTGCGCTCGGAAACTGAGTGTTCGCCCACGGAGCTGGCGGGTGACTCCCACGCATGGGAACCACCCGCCGCCTCCGTCAGAACGCGTAGACCAACGTCGCCGTGGCACTACGCGGGGTGCCATACCACCCTCGCGCGCCGATCGCCGAGTAGTACTTCTCGTCCAGCACGTTGTTGAGGTTCAACGAAACGCTGGTTTGCGGCGTGAACGCGTACTGCGCCATCAGGTCGACCACGCTGTAGGCGTCCTGGGTGAACGTCTCGCCATGGGGTCCCGCTTTCTTCTTGTACTCCATGCCCTGCCAGCGCACGCCGCCGCCGACTTTCAACTGCGGCAGGGACTGCAGTTGATAGCTGGTGAAGAGCTTGAAGGTATCGCGTGGCACTTCGGTGAGCAGGCGCTTGCCTTCGGCGTCCTCGGCCTGGGCATAGGTGTAGCTGGCGGAAACTTGCCAGTCGGGCAGGATCTGCCCGGCCGCCTCCATCTCGAAACCACGGGTCTTGGTGCCGGACTCGGCGCGGTAGGCCTGGTTGCCGTCCGGTGCCAGCTTGTCGCCGTCGGCCACGGCCAGGTTGTCCTGCTGCACTTCGAAGACACTGAAGGCGGTGGTCAGGCGCTTGTCCCAGAACTCGCTCTTGATGCCCAGTTCGTAGTTCACGCCCTCCAGCGGTTCGATATAGCCACCACTGGCATCCTGCCTGCTCTGCGGCTTGAAGATGGCGGTATAGCTGGCGTAGGCCGACCAGTTCTCGGCGAAGTCGTAGATCAGCCCCACGTAGGGCGTGACCACCCCGGTCTCGCTGCGCGAGGTGCGCGTGGTCGCACCGGTTGCCAGGGTGGTATGGCTTTCGTCGCGCTTCCAGTCGATCAGCCGCGCACCGGTAATCAGCGCCAGGTCATCGGTCAGGCTCCAGCGCACCGAGGCCACCAAACCGTCCTGGGTTTCATCCAGCGCATCCTCCGTGGACTTGGTGTGGATGGCCGCCGGGATTGCCAGCGAACCGTCCCAGGTGTGGATGTTGTCGATGGTCTGGAACGACCACAGCGGGTAACCGTTGTTACGGTAGTAGGCGCGGTAGTGACTGGCGCCCAGGTACCCCTGGTGCTCACGGGAAAACAGCTCGAACGGACCGGAAGCCGACAGGTCAAACGACGTCTGCCGCGGGTCCCCTGCCCAACGCCCCGTCCAGGTGCTGATGCCGCTGCCGTCGGGCTTGACGGTGCCGCTGGCGGCGGTGGCAAAGGCGTCGTCATAGCTGCGGCGACTGTGCTCGGCGTTCAGCTTCAGTTGCCAACCGTTGTCCAGCTGGTGCTCCAGGGTGGTGAACAGGGTCTTCGCGCTGCGCTTGTGGTAGCTCCAGTCCGACGCCGAGTTGAACGAGCGTGACGGGTTGAAGTGGCTGCCATCGGCGTTGTACATCGGAAAACCGTGGTTGCCCGCGCCGTCGTTGTCCATCTCCTGGTATTCCGCGCCCACGGTCAGCAGGGTGCTGTCGGTGACGTCCCATTCCAGCACGCCATAGGCTACCTGCCGGTCCAGCGACTGGCGGTCGACATTGCTCTTGCTGTCGGTGGTCGAGGCCACGAAACGCCCACGCACATGGCCGCTTTCCGACAGCTTGCCGGACACATCCAGCTCGGTGCGGTAGTTGTCCCAGGAGCCGGCCTTGAGGGTCAGTTTGCGTTGGGTCTCGACGGTCGGCTTCTTGCGAATCAGGTTGACCGTGGCGCCGGGATCGCCGGTGCCCGACATCAGGCCGGTGGCCCCGCGCACCACTTCCACCCGGTCATACGACACCATGTCGGCCAGGTCGTCACGGAACCCGTAGCTATCCGGGCGGTTGACGCCATCGACCTGGATGCTGCCGACCTGGAAACCCCGCACGTAGATATGGTTGGCGTCGCTACCGGCCGGCCCCATGCTGTCGACGACCACACCCGGCGTCTGCTCGAGCACCTGGGTCACGTCCGTGAGGTTCTGGTCTTCGATCTGCTGGCGGGTCACCACGCTGACGGACTGCGGCGTCTCCCGCGCCGACAGGCGCAGGCCGGTCGCGGTGCTGGCAGAACCCGTGGTGTAGCTGCCGGTGCCTTCGGTGGTGCTGCCCAGGCCCAGGGCATCGACACTGGTCGCACCCAGCTCGACGGCGCCGTCGTTCTGCACCTTGCTCAGCACATAGCGTTTTTCGCCCACCTGCTGCACCCGCAACCCGGAGCCCTGCAGCAATGTGGCAAAACCTTGCTCCAGCTCGAAGCTGCCCTGCAGCCCCGTTGAATGCAGCCCGGTGGTTTCGTCGTTGCTGAAGCTGATGGTCACGCCGCTGGCGGCGGCGAACTGGCTGATCGCAGCGGCCAGGCTGCCGGCCGGGATATCGTAGCGCTGCGGGGCGGCCCAGGCGGTCGAGGTCGCCAATGCGCCAGCGCACAGGCTCAATGCGAGGGTCGCCTGACGGATACTGCAGGCTAGCGAGGTACGGCGTGCGGACATGAAAAGGGGTTCCTGTACTGGTTGGCATGGGCACGCTTGAAGCGCGCGCCCTCAAGAGCCGAAGCAGCGCGAGAAATCTGCTACCCCAAATGCGAAAAATTCTCGAATGTTGTGACAGGATAAAAAATCTCCCAGGCGTTCAACCTGCTTCATCGCCCAGAATTCGAGGCGCGAGAGGATTCCGGGTAGGGGAGGATTCCTGACGCGGGAGGATTCGAGGCGTGGGAGCGGGCTTGCCCCGCGATGAGGGCGTCAAGGCCGCCATCGCATCGCGGGGCAAGCCCGCTCCCACGCCTCGAATCCTCCTACGAAATGTATTTCAAGGGAGGGCCAATGAAATGCAGTCGCCCTACCCCACCCCAAGCGGCTCCAGCCGCACCCAATAGCGCGTCACGCGCCGCGCCCGAACCGGCAACGCGTCTTCCAGGCTGGCCAAGGCAACATCGGTGTCATCAAGATTGAACGCACCCGACAGGCGCAATCCGGCAACCTCCCCCGCACACCCGAGATAACCAGGCCGATAGCGCGCCAGCTCACGGACCACATCGTCCAGGCGCCAATCAACGCTGACCAGCATGCCCTGCGCCCATGCCTGGCCGCCGGGGGCCAGGGGACGCAGCGGCCCGACACCGTCGGCGCCGAAGCTCAGCCCATACCCGGCATCGATACGCACCACTTGCGACGCTTGCGCTGGCCGCACTTCCACGGCATGGGCAGCCACCGCCACGTGGCTCGTACCCGCGTCCTGACGCACGCTGAAGCGGGTGCCGAGGGCACGGATCACACCTTCGGCGGTGCGCACGCTGAGCGGACGCGGGTCCTTGGCAGTCTCCACCAGGATCTCGCCCTGGCGCAGGTGGATCAGCCGCAGGCCAGCGTCGAAGCGAATATCGACGCAGCTATTGGTATTGAGGTCCAGGCGCGTGCCATCGGCCAGGGTCACTCGGCGCCGCTCGCCGGTCCGGGTCGAGTAATCGGTGCTCCACGGCGAGAGCCGGTAACCCTGCCAACCCACCACACCGGCCCCCAGCAACAGCACCAGGGCCTTCACGGCATGGCGCCGATCCCGTCGGGCGATTTCCAGGGTCTGCGCGGCGCCGCTGGGGGCGTTGCCCAGGCGGCCTTGCAGCTCCTCCAGCCGCGCCCAGGCGGCGGCATGACGAGGGTCGGCGGCGCGCCAGGCTTGCCAGGAGGCGCGGGTGGCGGCGTCGACGTTGCTGTCGTGCAAGCGCACGTACCAGTCCACGGCCTCGGCAAGAATGGCCTTCATGCACCCTCGACCAGCAGGCAGTGCATCAGCCCGCGCGCCAGGTGCTTGCGCACGGTGCTCACCGAAACGCCGAGGCGTTCGGCGGCCTTTTCGTAGCTCAATCCGTCCAGTTGCACGGCAAGGAAGATCGCCCGGGTGCGTGGGCCGAGGCCGTCGAGCATCCGGTCGATGGTCATCAGGGTATCGAGGATCGCGGCGTGGGTTTCGGCGGAAGGTGCGTAGTGCTCCGGCTGCAGCGCCAGGGCTTCGAGATAGGCGGTTTCCAGGCTGCGGCGGCGATAGAGGTCGATGACCAGGCCCCGGGCGATGGTGGCCAGGTAGTGACGGGGCTGGTTGAGGGTGCCGGCGGTGCGCGCCAGCAGCACGCGGATGAAGGTGTCCTGGGCCAGGTCGGCGGCATCGGCGGAGCTGTTCAGGCGTTGGCGCAGCCAACCGTGGAGCCAGGTGCTGTGCTCGCGGTAGAGCGTTTCCAGGCCGCAGTGGACAGTGCCGGCGGGAACAACGGTGGACATCACGTCCTCCCCCAAAAAGATTACCAGGTGCGAATAAGAATTTGTCGCAAGTGTACTGAGTGAGGACGGGATTGGGAATGGTGGCAGGTACGCTCACATTGCTGGATAGCCGTTCATGAACAGATCGATTGCCTGCATCAGCTGCGCAACCATTGATCCGCCCATGATGGATCGTCGTCAGTTATGAAACGACTGCGCCAGAAACTCGGTGATCTGCAAGGCAATCTGCTGCTGGATCAGCGCCCGTGGCCGAGCGTTATCGCCATCCCGGCAAATGACGCCATCACCGGGCGCGTCCTCTTCCAGCAACGCCAATGCGCCGGGTTTGCACATGGACAAGAAGCTGAAGTGGCTGGCGTCCTCGATCTCGACATAACGACTCGTCGCCTGAGGCAAACGCTTGGCCAGGTCGGCGGACTCCAGCTGTGCCGGAAGGTCTTCGGAGGGCGCGCCCGCCGCGATCACCAACGTCGGCACCGGCAATGCCGCCAGACTGGCATTGGTCATACCACGTGACAGGCCCAGATCCAGGGTCACGATGGCGGTGACACGCTTGTCACGCAGATCGTCGTCCAATCGGGCTTTCGATGCCGGGCTGCGGTCGGGGTTGATCTGTTTGTATACGTTGCAACTGGCCAACTGCGGATGGGCGATGCAGTCCTGGGCAAAGCGCTCGGCGTCGAACCGGGCACCGGCGATTTCCAGGGCCGTCCAGCCGCCCAGCGAATGGCCTGCCACCGCGATCTTGCCCACTGCCACCGCTCCGAACTTTGCCGGCTGAGCCTTCACCGCATCGATGGCCCGTTGCAGGTCGATGGGACGCTGCCACAACTGTGCCGCGGCTTCAGGGTCGCGATTGCGGGTGGTGGTGCCGGGATGGTTGACCGCCGCCACGATGTAACCCTGCCGAACCAGCGCGCTGGCCAGCCATGACTGGTTTCCCCAGTTGCCCCGGTAGCCGTGGGACAACACCACCAAGGGGTGCGCGCCTTTGGCCGGAGGCGCATCGGGCACGGCGGGATCGCCGACGAACACCGGTGTATCACCGATCAGTTGCGGCGTGGCGGTGGTTGTAGCCGGGTACCAGACCGCCAGCTCCAGCGGGCGGTTATTTTGCTTGTCCGCCAGGGTCGAGGTCCGGAAACCGATGGGTGTTTCGCCGGCAAACGCCGGTAGGCTGAAACAGATGGAGAGCAAGAAGCCGAGCAGTGTTTTCATTGTTTTTATCTTCCTTGATGGGATCAGCGCCAGCAGGGCGCGATCGGGTGCGTGGGGAACGTATCGCCCCCTCACGTTGCCCTCGATCAGAACAGCCCGCCCATGGTCAACGTCAAGCCGCCACCAGCCTGCACCCCGATGTTGAATCCGGCGGAGAAGATCACACCCTTTGCCGAGCGCAGAAGACGCGGCAGGGTGTCCTGTGGCAGAAGCGCCCCACCCGCCCCCACTGCGGCGGTGCTCATGATCAGCAATTTGGGGTCCAGACCGAACAGCACGCCCGACCCGCTGCCACCACCGACCAGGCCCAGCCCGCCTTCGAGGAACACGCATCCACCTTTGAAATCGTCGCGGACCAGGCCACGGCCAGCGACCGAGTCAGCCACCAGCACCGTGCCGATCGCCGGGAAGTCTTCGTTCGCGCCCACCGCGCCGACGCTCTTGCCACGTACCAGCAAGTTGATCTTGCCGACCCGCGGCAGGCGCGCGCCGACGCCCACCCCGATCCCGAGCGAGCCGTAGCGAAACTGTTGTTCGGCCTTGTCGGGATCGGTCAGGGTGAGCAGACCGCCGCTGGCGGCGGCGAACATCACCGTCAGACCACCACCGCTGGCCGTCTTGTATTTCCAGTCGCTGACACTCAGGGGTAATGTGACTTGCATGTGAACCTCCTTGTATTGGCAATACCATCCGGCGCTGGCGAATGCGTATGCCCGGACCGCCAGCAGCATAGCAACTCGTTTATTTTGTGAGGCACCGGTTCAGTCAGAAATCTGGACGCCGCAGTCGAGAGCCGAAGCTGCCAGCTTGGCCATCTCAAGCCTACCGTCCGGTTCGACACCATCCTCGATCATCCAGGTCGCCGACAACCCTGCCCATGCCAGCACCCATTGCAAAAGCCTGCACCGATCAATACCGGCAGCAGTCGAGATAATCGTTATCCGACGTGCAAAGGCCCCCGGTGCCAGCGCGCTTGCATCGTCGGGGTTGCAGAGGATGTTGGCGTAATCGAAGCCTCGCTCGCCGTACAAACCCTTGGGATCGATGGCGAGCCATCCAGCCGACCCGAAATCCAGCACATTGCCGTGATGGATATCGCCGTGCAGCACCACCACATCCTGCGGTTCGGCCAATAGCGCCCTCGCCGCCCTGGCACTGTGTTCCAGCACCCCGCCGTGAGTCGCCGCCGCACTCCACAACGCTTCGAACCATTGCGCCAGCGGAACCAGCGCAGGCATTGGCTCAGCGCGTGGGGCGTGTAGGCGGGCTACCACCGCGCAGAGGATGCGTGTGGCCTGGTCATCCCGGCCATCGGCAGCCATCTGCGCCAATGATGCCGAGCCTTGCGCCCGCGTCATCAACAACGCCTCGCCATCGTGAGCCAGCACCGGGGCCGCGCCATCACCGCCCCACCAGGCCATGAGCTGGTTGCCCGCCTGCTCTTCGGGTGATTGCGCGATTTTCAGCATGGCGGATGTATCGCCCTGGCGAACCGGGAGAAGATGGCCGTTCAACGAAACGAACGCGTTCCCGTCGAGGGTCAGCCCCCATCGTTTCAGGTAGTGGTCAAACATGGTTTCATTACTCGCGATTCACTTGTGAACGGGGCTCGATGAGCCGGTGAACATCCATCGATGCCGTTCATTCGGAAATGACTATCCTGACGCGACGATTACCCGAGTACCAGCAGATGCTATCCGCACAGCAAGCCAGCGCCATAGTCCTCGACTTTCTTAAAGACGTCATTCGAGACGGCCGCCCGGAACGGTTCGTGATTCAGTCCTGTGAACTCACTGCGAAGGGCGACTACTGGGTAGTTCGTTGCAACAGCGAGGACTGCGTGGTGCATGGCAAGACCGAGTATTGCTACGTCGGCGTCAACGCCCATCTGGTCGATGTGAAAAGCGGCGCGCTCGAAACGGTCGCCAACTGCTTCACTATCGAGGAGTACCTGCAGGACAAGGACGACCTCCATGCCGCAGCGGGCAAAATTTATGTGCTGGCGCCTTCGTTTACTCGTGAAAGCAGAACGGCGGTGATCAATCTGCGACAGAAGCTCGCCTACTCCTATCCCGACACCCTGTTCCTTCTGAAGGGGGCAGGCCGGCTGTGGTTCAAGGGTATCCGCCGGCAACTTGAAGGTGCCCGGCAACTGCTCGCCACCGAAGGTATCACGACGCAGATCGAGCTACATGCCGACCCACTGGACGCCATCCTGATCGGGCCGCAAATCTGGTACACCGAGGCGGTATTCAATGCGCTGCGCAGGAAGCCACTTCACCATGGCGAAGCTGCTGAATGACGTTTTGTTCGATGTAACCTGCCCTGCAACTGCCTCAACGGGAGAGGTCTGCCAGTAACGTCTTGACCGCCCCAGGCCCCATGGCACTCAAAACCTGCGTGGCGGCCGCGCGCATCGGTTGCCAGTGGCCACGCTGAAAGATCGACCGATCATGGCAAGGCAGGTCGCCGTCGCCCATCGACGCATAGAGCGCCCATACGCGGTTCAATGGCGCCGCAATCGAATCAGGCAAGGCATTACCGACGACCTGAAGCGCGTCCTCTACATGACGCAGCCTGGCGTTCCACACCTCGCAGGCCAGGCAACCCGGCAGCGCTTGCTCCTGCTGTGTTGCGGTCATGGCAACGAACTCCAGCGCCGGAATCAAACGCGCTATCGCGTCGACAGACTCAAGTTCGTCTGCGCCATACCACTGGCAAATCAGGTCGACAAAATCAGGCATCTCGCTGGCCTTTGAGGTTGAGGTGCATCAGCAGGAACACGGGTGTTCGGCATGGAACACCACCTTGCATGCGATGTACACCCATTGCCCAAGCCCTTTTCCAGTCACTACTTATAAAGCGCTCAGAAAGACAGCAAGAATCAGATTAAGCCCCTTCCTTGTAGTCCATTTCCCAAACATACTGCTGCCCGCCATTTTCCGTTGCGACCACCCTGCCAGGGCTCTAGTCTCGGCCTGTCGTTGCCTATCAACGACACAGCTTTGACAGGCTGTGACGGTAGAATCACGCAGGCAGTCTCCGTTCAATGGTGGCTGTACGTGTGGGCACGCTTGCGTGCGCCGGAACTTTTGCGTGATTTACCGCCGGTCTGTCAACCCACGTACAGCTGCCGCCCTTTTGTTTGACAGCAGGCTGGTGGTGGCACCGCCAACGGTAAATCACCATGTTAAAGATCGTCCCCGACCCACCCCACAACCACCACTCCCTCGAAGACGCCCTCATCCAGGCCACCGAGTACGCCCTGTGTGCACAGAGCGTGGCGCATCAGGCCGTGTTGCTGCAGCCCAAGTCACCCGCCGCGATTCTGATGCTGGCCTCCATGCATGAGATGGAGGCACTGCGTGTGCTACTCGAATCGGCATTGATCCAGGTACAGATGCCGAACGCGCAGCCACGTCCGTTGCACTAGACCCCAAGGCCTGTGGCACCTGAGCTGACGCCATCGCATCCCACCGTGGGAGCGGGCTTGCCCCGCGATAGCGTCAGACCAGGCAGCGAAAACTTCAGGGAGATTCAATCATGACCACAGACACCACCACGCCCCATACCACCGTGGGCAAGACCAAGTTCTACCAGGGCGAAGGCCAGACCGACCCACTGTTCTGTATCGAGCCCGGTATCCCTTGCCAGCACGCCCGCGACCAGGCCTCGGAACTGATGGGCTGCGTACGCGACCTGACCATCACCGGGATCATGGAGGAGAAACCGCAGATGCTCTGGGCGGCGTACTACCTGAGCGCGTTGGCCAAGGCGCTGATGGATGATGCGGAACTAGGCATGAGCCACTGAAGCGGGAGAAGACTTGGGCTTACCTTGCAACAGGTAAGCCCTCTCAAAATAAAAGAGCCACGCACTGCGTGGCTCTTTTATTTCAGCTTGCCACCCTCTTAAAGTGATTGCAGAGAAATACTGGCGCTCGTAGAGTCTTGCTGACTATCAGCATCCATCCAGACCCACTGCGTGCCGTCGCCTTGCAAGTTATTGCTGACACTTTGAATCTGAGTCGCAACAATGGTGACAGCGCCTTGTTCCGAAGCCGTAGGCCCAATATTGGTAACTTGACCAGACAGCAGGCCATTGGAGGTTTCATTAACAACAAACACAGTAGCAGCCGCTTCTCGGAACTGGCACGAGATAAACTGAGTAATTTTGCTAACGATGGTCAGATTCATCCACTTTGACGGAGGCACTGCATAATAGCGGTTATATTTGTTGAACGGATACTGCTCACCATTAGCCTGCAGCTGGTTATTGTTCAGCCCGCTTGTATTGGTCGGCATGCTGGTACTGCCCAGCCACAGCTCGACCTGTGCGATGCCACTGTTGCTGGGCAGCGAAACCGAGATGGTCTGGGTATCGGTACCCGAAACAAAGCCCAGCGAAGCCAAGCCGGCATTGGCAGTGGTGCCTGGAACAGTGATGCGTGCCGGGGGTTGGCTATTGCTCCATACCACATTGACAGTGGCGTTATTGTCACTACCTGCAGAGTTATAGATGAAAATCCCGTAAATCTGGCCAGGGCGCAACGTCGTGCAGGTAGCCGTATCACCCGGAGTCAAAGTAATCCGTTGGCCACCGTTCCAGTTTATTTGTGAGGCTGCGATAGCGAAGCTTTCCATGGGATAGTCCTTTAGTAGATGCAGCATGATAGACGCGCGTACGTCCCTAACATCCGTTGCGCGACTACGAGATTAGCCATCACATAAAAATATGCTACGGAGCGTTTAGAATCATTGGGAATTAGCGAATAGTGGCTAAAAGCTATTCACCCCTCAATTAAAACTTAAGTAACAATCATACTAAAGTAAGCGCTGGAATAGCACTTTCTACAACAGACTGATATCCATTACTTTTCAGCGCTCATTGAAAATGTTAGGCCTGTTGGCTTTCACGATAGAAATTTGCGCGATAGCAGTTGATCGTTTTATTCGAACTACCGTCCAGCCATTGCTACTGTGCGAGATCCCGAGAACGCCAATCGCGCGCCCGGGGCAATCTGATTGGCACAATGCGCTAATGCTTCCGCCATGGGGTGCCCGGTCTGGCGCATTCGCGGGGCCAGTCCGCTCCCACCCCATCGCTTCCCGACGTGGGGGCAGGCTTGCCCCGCGATGACATCAGCTCAGGTGCGGAACATTCAGGGAGATTCAATGATGCCCACAGACACCGCCACGCCCCACACCACTGTGGGCAAGACCAAGTTCTACCAGGGCGAAGGCCAGACTGACCCGCTGTTTTACATCGAACCCGGGATTCCCTGCCTGCATGCGCGGGGCCAGGCTTCAGAATTGATGGGCTGCGTGCGCGACCTGACCATCACCCGGATCATGGAAGAAAAGCCGCAGAGGCTCTGGGTGACGTACTACCTGAGCGCGCCGGCTAAGGGGGATGAGCCACTGAAGTTGAGGTAGGCACAGTAGCAGACTGGCTGGTGCCGGACACTCTGGTGCAAGGACAATCGCAATAATTTTGACTATGCCAACAGGTCAATAGAGAAACCAATCGGTTTCATTTTCAGTGCGTATCTCTTTGGCCCCATCCACCCCTGCGTGTAGGTCTTTCATGTTTACGATAACCCTATGCTGCTCGAATAACAGTGGAGCATGCTTTTCAACAGCAATCACAAAACTCGGCTCATCTGGGGATGATACGGGCGCTGAATCGACAATCTGAGGCCCCTTCATTCCACTTGTGCTTGCACTTCGGTAAACAGACTCAATAAAAGGAGCGTGTGATGCTTGACTCCTCGCAAATGATCCAAAGCTCGTGACAGCCGTATAGTTCGCAGACGTTGATGAAGCCTCTGCTCTTTTCCCAACGGGGGCAGACACTTTAGATGCGCCATCGCTACCCGCCATGATCGGCGACTGCATCATCGAGACAGAGGAGGTACCTGAAACCCTACTACCGGGGGCTTTAGGGAGTTGTTCAGGTCTAGCCGACCGCCACCTCCAACCAGACCTGACCCCCTCCCCAACATGACCAGATGGATCGCGTTGATATACAGGATTGCCACCACAATAAACATAGGCATTAACATCACCCTCGCCAAATGGACTGTAACTGTCTGGCGAGTTGAATCGCATCAACATAGGACTATAGGCACGGTAGCCATTACCCAGCTGATAGTGACCGCTGGCCGGCTCACGATGTTGACCGTTGAACCGCAGCAATGGCAGTGAGCCGTGGGATCCAGCATCATGGCCATAAGCGGTATATGCCACGTCGATATCACCTAAATCACTACGAGAGCACATTGCAGTACCTACGGTATCTACCTGCACTAAACGAATGGCAACGGTCATGGCCCATCTCCCTGCGGTGAAACAGCAGAATCACCTGGAAGAGAGTCGGACCGCAACTGATAGAAATATCAGGCAGCCACCAGGAGGTCGGTGTGCCGCCTCGACGAACAAAACCTCTTGCTATCTGACGGTACATTAACGTATGTCTGGGCGACCCTCAGCGCGAGCGGCCTCTGATCGGCGTAGTCAGTGATGACGGTAATCTTTGAAGGAAAACGGGGACGGCCTTGTTTTCTGCTATGCGAACCTGCACGCATAGATGTATCACCGCCCAACCAGCAGGTGCCTGCCCCAGAAATCAAGCTCAGCTGCAGAGCGAACCAGCCTGAAAATAGTCGATTGAAGCCGCCAACAATCAGATTTTGCCCCTTCCTTGTAGTCCATTTCCCAAACATACTCCTACCGCGTTTTTTCCGTTGCGACCTCTTGGGCAGAGCTCTAGTCTCGGGCTGTCGTTGAATATCAACGACACAGCTTTGACAGGCTGTGACGAATAATCGTGTATGGCTTGCCGTTTATGGCGGCTGTATGTGCGGGCACGCTTGCGTGCGCCGGAATTTTACGATTTTCGCCGGTCTGTCAACCCACGTACAGCTGCCACCCTTCTGTTTGACAGCAGGCAGGTGACCGCATCATGGAGAAAAATCGTGATGTTGAAGATCGTCCCCGACCCACCCCACAACCACCACTCCCTCGAAGACACCCTCATCCAGGCCACCGAGTACGCCCTGTGCGCGCAAAGCGTGGCGCATCAGGCTGTTCTGCTGCAGCCCAAGTCACCGGCCTCAATTCTGATGCTGGCCTCCATGCATGAGATGGAGGCACTGCGCGTGCTACTGGAATCGGCATTGATCCAGGTACAGATGCCGAACGCGCAGCCGCGTCCGTTGCATTAGATCACAAGGCATGTGGCGCCTGAGTTG